>JAGLTT010000050.1 GCA_023135135.1 Dehalococcoidales bacterium | reverse complement strand
ACGGCATGGCCGAGGACGACTGGGAAGGGTGGCAGCTTATCACCCGGGAACTGGGCGGTAAAGTCCAGCTTGTCGGGGATGACCTTTACGTCACCAACGTCAAGCGCCTCACCAAAGGCATCAGCCTTAAGGCGTCAAACTCCATCCTCATCAAGCTCAATCAGATAGGCACGCTCACGGAAACCATCGATGCCGTCAGGATGGCCCAGCAGGCCGGCTGGACCGCCATCGTGAGTCACCGCTCCGGCGAGACCGAGGACACCACCATCGCCGACCTTTCCGTGGGACTGAACACCGGCCAGATTAAGACCGGTGCCCCCTGCCGCTCGGAGCGTACCGCCAAGTACAATCGACTCCTCCGCATCGAGGACGAGCTTAAAGAGAACGCCAGCTATGCCGGCACTAAAGGGTTTTACAATCTGAAAGGGAAACATGACTGAAGTTACACCGGGAATTCACTGGATAAAGCTGCCGATAGATGATGCTAGAGGACCGTCACATATCAATGCTTACCTTGTTCGCGGGGATGTCGGATATCTCCTCGTCGATTCCGGCTGGAATACGGACTCATCTTTCGGCACCCTGCATAACACTCTGGTAAAAATCGGGGTGGGGTTCGAGGAAATCTCTCAGATACTGGTCACCCACGTCCATCCCGACCACTACGGTATGGCCGGCAGGATTAAGAAGCTCTCCGGGGCCACTATCGCCATGCACCCCATCGAAAAAGATTTCATCGAACCCCGGTATGTCCACATGGAGGAACTGCTCCACCAGACCGACCGCATGCTCGTTGACAACGGCGTGCCCCGCGACGAGATGGAAAAGCTCAGGGACGCCACCGTGGGACTGGAGCAGTTTATAGACCCCACCCCACCCGATATAACCCTCCGCGACGGCGACACCATCACCACCGGCGAGTTCACCTTCCGGGTTATCTGGACGCCGGGTCATTCGTCGGGGCATATCTGTCTCTACGAACCAGATAAGAAAATCCTGCTCTCCGGCGACCATATCCTGCCGAAAATCACCCCCAACATCAGCGTCCACCCGCAGTCCATCGAAAATCCCCTCGGCCGGTACATAGAGTCGCTCAAAGAGCTGAGACAGCTGAACGTCGAGCTCATCCTGCCCGGCCATGACCAGCCCTTTACCGGATTCGCGCCGCGCATCGACGAGATAATTCATCACCACGAGCTGAGAAACCGGGAAATTCTGTCGGTGATGGGAGACCAGGCCAGAACGACCTACCAGATAGCCCGGGAAATAATATGGGGAGTTAATTCGCGGTGGCACGACCTGCCCGAATTTCATCAAAGAATGGCCGTCTTTGAAACGCTGGCCCATCTGGAGATGATGGCCGCCGAAAGCCGGATAGATAAGCTGCCCGGAAAAGGCATTATATATTACCGCCAAAACTGATATAATGAGTCCAGATGAAGAAGATTGGCATCACCACTACCGTCCCCGTAGAGGTTCTGATAGCCGCCGGTTATCAGCCAATCGACCTGAACAATGTCCTCGTTGCCGACCCCAATCCGGGACGTCTCATCACCATCGCCGAGAGGGCCGGCTTTCCCCTTAACTGTTGCAGCTGGATTAAGGGAATCTACGGCGTCTGCATGGACACCGGCATCCGGGATGTTCTCTGTGTCACCGGCGGCGACTGCTCCAACACTATCATGCTCATGGAAACCCTGAAACTCAAGGGGTTGAACGCCGTACCCTTCGCCTACCCGGACAGTCCCGACCCCTGCCTCATGCAGCCTAAGCTGGAGGAGCTGGCAGCGACTCTCGGCACCACGCTGGAAGAAGCTGATAAAATTAGAGACACACTTCAACCCGTCCGCGACCTGGCGCTGAAACTGGACGAGCTTACCTGGAGGGAGAATACAGTCAGCGGCTGGGAGAACCACCTCTGGCTCGTCTCCGCCTCCGACTTCAATCAGGATTTTCGCAAGTACCGGCAGGATTTGCTCAATTTACTGCAAGACTGCTCACAGCGCCAGCCCCACCCCACCGGACATCTCAGGCTAGCATATATCGGCGTGCCCTCGGTATATGCCCGGGAGTTATACCCCTTCATCGAAAAACACGGCGCCAGGGTGGTCTTTAACGAGGTCCAGCGCCAGTTCGCCATGCCCGAGCCCGGTAAATCCCTGGCCGAGCAGTATTCCAGCTATACCTACCCCTACTCCGTAAACGAACGACTTAAAGATATAAAAACAGAACTCCAGAAACGGCGGGTGGACGGCGTTATCCACTACGTGCAGGCTTTCTGCCATCGCGGCATCGGCGATATTATCTTCCGGGATGCCATCGACCTGCCCCTGCTGACGCTGGAAGGCAACGACGACTTCTTCCTGAACAACCATATCAAGACACGCATCGAGGCCTTCCTGGACATGATTCAGAGAGGCCGGAGACGGTCTGTAAATGTAAAAAAGGGGAAGCTCGAAGGGGTGTTAGCCCCTTCGAAAAACACTCCCCCTTCCCTTCGTAAATAGCCAAGGGAAGGGGGATACAGGGGGATAGGTTTCCAATAAAAAAATACAAATTTAAACTCAGGAGGCGAAAATGAAAACCAGAATCGGCATTAACGGCTTCGGGCGTATCGGGCGGCTCACACTCAGGGCCATGAAACAGTACCACAAGGACGACCTTGAAGTGGTGGCTGTCAATGACCTGGCCGATACTAAAACCAATGCCCACCTGCTGAAATGGGACAGCATCTTCGGCCGCTATCCCGGGGATGTCAGCGCTAAAGAGAAAGCCATCGTCGCCGATGGACAGGAGATTAAAGTAATCCAGGAGCGCGACCCCGCCGCTATTCCCTGGAAGGACTACGGCGTCGATATCGTCATCGAGTCCACCGGCCTGTTCACGGACGCTACCAAGGCCGTCGCCCATCGCCAGGGCGGCGCCAGGAAAGTAATCATCTCGGCACCCGCCAAGAATGAGGACATCACCGTCGTCCTCGGCGTCAACGAAAAGGCCTACGACCCCGCCAAACACAACGTCATTTCCAACGCCTCCTGCACCACCAACGGCATCGCCCCTCCCGTTAAGGTGCTGAACGATAGCTTCGGCATCAGCAAGGGACTGATGACCACCATCCACTCATATACCAACGACCAGGTGGTACTGGATACCATTCACACGGACCCACGCCGGGCGCGCGCTGCCGCCCTGAACATGATACCCACCACCACCGGGGCCGCCAAGGCCGTCACCCAGGTCATCCCGGCGCTTCAGGGTAAAATCCACGGCCTGGCTTTCCGCGTGCCCACGCCCACCGTCTCGGTTATCGACTTTGTCTGCGACCTGGAAAAAGAGGTCACGGTGGAGCAGGTCAACCAGGTCTTGAAAGCCGCCGCCGCTGGGCCGCTTAAAGATATCCTGGAATACTGCGAGGAAGAGCTGGTCAGCATGGACTTCAAGGGCAATCCCCACAGCTCCATCATCGACGGTCCCAGTACCATGGTTATCGGCGGCAACATGGTCAAGATACTGGCCTGGTACGATAATGAGTGGGCCTATAGCTGCCGGCTCGGCGATTTAGCGGTTTATATGGCCTCAAAGGGTCTGTAAGGAAAAGAGTTAATAAAATTATCACCAAGTACATAAGTACGGATTGACAACCTATTGCGGAATTGCGTAAAATAGGAAAGCTACCTGAATAAGGTTGAGTTATGAAGTTAGTTGTTGTTGGATTCGGACAATGCGGCGGCAGAATCGCCGATGAGTTCGCCCGACTTAATGGAAGAGCCCGTGGTCTGCGCGGGCTAAATATTGTTACCGGCGCCTATGCGGTTAATACCGACATCGCGGACCTGAGCGGACTGAGCACTATAAGGTCTGATTACGACCACCGCATTCTCATCGGAAATAAAAAAACCGGCGGCCATGGCGTCGGGAAAATTAACGAGCTCGGCGCCGAGATTGCCAGAGAAGACTCCGACAAGATAATCGAGACGATAAGGAACACCAAGCATTTCCATGAAACGGACGCCTTCCTGTTGATTGCCGGAGCTGCCGGAGGTACCGGCTCCGGGGCGATTTCCGTGGTAACGCAGCAGATAAAGGAGCGGTACGTCGACAAGCCTATCTACAACCTAATCGTCCTTCCTTTCGAACATGAAGAGGCTACCGAGGACAGGACGGTCTATAACGTGGCCACCTGCCTGAAATCAAGCTATCTGGTTGCTGACGCCATATTCCTGGTCGATAACCAGAGGTACGTTAGCAAAGACTCCTCTCTCAGGCATAACCTTGCCAAGATAAACACCACAATCACCCAGCCGTTTTTCAACCTGCTCTGTGCCGGTGAAGAGAAAAAGTCCAAATACATCGGCGCCAAGATACTCGATGCCGGCGATATCATACAGACGCTGGTAGGCTGGACCACCCTGGGCTACGGCCGCTCTCATACCTCGTCACTAAAATCATTGTTTACCTCGAGCCGGCATTTCAGAGACAAAGCAACGGAAACACAGAAGGGAGTCCAGGCACTGGACGAAGCTATCAGCGGACTATCAATTAAATGCAATCCCCTGGACTCAAAGAGAGCCCTCTATCTCGTTTCCGCCCCTGCCAGAGAAATTAATGTCGACCTGATAAAAGAGCTAGGTATGTATATTAAAAACATGGCTCCGGAAGCAATAATAAGAAGCGGTGACTACCCCAGGGAAAAAGGCAACCTGGACATTACCATCATGCTTTCGGAAATGAGCGATGTGGAAAAGGTCAGGAACTATTTCACCAAAGCTATTAACCTCATTGCGGAACTCAAGAAGCGCCAGGAAGGCGTGGTAAGCACACAACGAGGGATTGACATTACGATAAATGACATTCCCTCGCTGCTATAATCAGACTACTTAATTAATCCGTCTGCTGCTTAAGAAGACCCCGCTCTATAACCACTTACCCGGGTAATTATTCCCCACTATAAGGTTCTGCCAGCACTCCCGGAAACGGCTGCCTCTGATAAATCACCCGAATTTTATAATTATCTGGCTATCTTGGAATAAATTTGCCAGGCCTGTTCGATGGTGTCGTCGCGTACTTTCCAGGCTTTCCCTATGTTTTCTTCACGCTTCCTGGCAGCTTCAGCCAGAGCCGATTCATAAGCTCTATTGGTTGCCTCTTCGGCACTCTTAAAAGCTTCTTCGGCCCGCGCTATTACATTCTCACGAGCTTTGGCGGCTTTGGTTATCGCTTCGTCCCGGTCTTTCATAGCCTGATCCAAAGCAGCCTCATAAGCTCTATAGGATTGCTGCTCCGCCCGCTTATAGGCTTTAGCTACCTGCACTTCATTCTCGTGATAAGCCTTGGCGACCTGACGCTCGGCGTCCATGTAGGCAGCGTAAGCCCTTTCGGCTTGGCTCATAACCTCGTCAAGCGGACTTTTCGGTCGCTCTTCTACTGATGCTGGAGTTTCCTCGACCTCCGCAGCAGGAGCTTCAGCTTCTAACTCTTCCGGAGTAGAGGGTTTCTTGGTTCGGTCTTTCTGGTCAGCCACCAGACACCTCCTTCAATTAATCTTATTAGGTTCACAGCTTCATTAGCTTGAAATATAATGGGCTATAAATGCTGGGCTACCACTTAGTGCAAAGTATATTGCTCACTTTATAAAAAGTCAAGCTATCTTTTCACTTCTCACACTGGCACTTTCGTAATTTTTAGTTAATATTTTTATAAATGTATACAACGGTTGAATGGTGCCAGATTAATCCTTTTCAGCATCCTCGTCTTCGGTGTCGGTCCCCTTTTTACCATACTGGGACTTCTTGGCCTCGTACATCCTGGCCAGAGATTCCAGGCGCGCTTCCATTTTGCCCTTGGGTTCTTTACCCGCTTTCTTTAACTCTTTATCGGCGCTTTCTACCTTATCTTTTTTATCCGCCTTATCTACACCCTCAACTACCTCTGTCACGACGTCTATTGCCGCTTCGGCAGCCTCGAAGGCCG
>JAGLTT010000005.1 GCA_023135135.1 Dehalococcoidales bacterium | reverse complement strand
AATCAGGCTTATATGGCGGTAGGTGATGCCCAGTCCGTATACAAGGATGACCCGCCTTGTCTGAGGATGATAGATACCAGAATCCGGGACGGCAGACTCGACTTCATCGTATATTTCCGGTCGTGGGACCTGTGGGCCGGCTTTCCTTCGAACCTGGCGTCCATTCAACTCCTCAAGGAATACATGGCCAGTGAAATAGGCGTTGAAGACGGTGGGCTGGTGGCCATGAGCAAGGGGTTGCACCTCTATGAGTATTCCTGGAAACTGGCCAGGGCTGTGATAAGGGCAAGCTAGCCGGACTTTATTTTTGATAGAATCTATAATTTTTTCGGAGGGTAATAATGGAGCATATTGAAGCTGTAGCTGACATGATTGTTGAGTCGAATAGAGTGGTAATCTTTACCGGCGCCGGATTCAGTACCGAGTCCAGCATTCCTGATTTCCGGGGGCCGCAGGGAGTCTGGAGCCAGTTCGACCCCAGCGAACTGAATCTGCCGAATTTTTTACGGAGCGAGGAAATCAGAGAAAAATACTGGCAGGTGCATAAGATGTTCTGGGAGACGGTAAGAGAAGCCGAACCCAACAGCGGGCATTATGCCGTTGCCGAGCTTCATAATATAGGCAAGCTGGACTGCGTTATCACGCAGAATACCGACGGCCTTCACCAGAAAGCCGGTTTACCGGATGAGAAGGTGCTGGAGTTGCATGGCACGATGCATTGGGTCGATTGCCTGGAATGCAAGCGCCGGTATCCCCGGGAGGAAGTTCACCAAAAGATGCTTGCCGGTGAGGCAGTCCCCCGGTGCGATACCTGTAACGGGATTCTCAAGCCGGCGACGGTCGCTTACGGCCAGTCGATGCCGGAAAGGGAGACCCGTGAATCCGAGGTGAGGTCTGCCGCGTGTGACCTGTTCCTGGCCGCTGGTTCGTCGCTGGTGGTCTATCCCGCCGCGCAGATGCCGGTCATCGCCAAGCGCGGTGGTGCCAAGCTGGTTATTCTCAACATCGGAGAAACACCCCATGACCATCACGCCGATGTCGTCATCGCTGAAAAGACGGGCGAGACCCTCACAAAAATTATCGCCCGGGTTAAAGAAAAGCTCTCGGCATAGCTCGGTAGATATGCGTATCTCTCATGAATCCTGAGGGCGTTTCAGGGAATTAAATTGATTAAATCCCGATGCAAATTCACACTGCTACTGGTCACTATCGTGTTACTGCTTCTTTCGATGGTAGCCGGTTGTGCTCCGGACCGTGACTTCGATACGCATCTGCGTGAAATCACTGGGCCCTATCGCTTTAACCTCATCAAGTGGGAATTCAACGCCCTTATCAGCGAGGCGGGTAAGTTATTCAGTCGCCGCGACGAAAACACGGATAATGCTACCGCTGTATATTTTACCAATATAGAGCGGATTAAGAGACTGGAATCGGAAATAAAAGCCGTCGGGGCGGGAAAATGGCAGGGAGACCTGGCATCGCTTGAAGATGAGCTCGGCGAACGGCAACGGCAGAACGCGGAACTGGCCGAACTCGTCGAAAGACATCTGGAAACGCAGATAAGAGAAGCCTTTTCCCGGCAGGGTATTTACAATCCCCTGGATAAGTGCGTAAGTATCAGAATCGGTTATCCCCCGGTCAATATTCATATAGACAGGCCGCCACACCTGCTGGTCGTGTCGCCCAGGGACAGGATAGAAAGCATCAGGGAGGTTACTCTCCTGCCGGATATGAGTGAAGAGGACATGGCGAGCATCGAGGCCGAGATTGACAGCCTCGGTGTCTCCTCGCTGGTGGTCGGGCTGGGTGGTTTGTCAACCTACCCGAGCTACGTTACGGATAAGGCGGACGTCCGGTTCATGCTCGATACCGCCGGCGAAGAGTGGCTGCACCAGTATCTGTCCTTTACGCCGCTGGGGTTTCTCTACGTGCTGGATTTGGCCGGTATCCGCAGGGACTACGATATTGCCACCATGAACGAGACCGTCGCCAGCATGATTAGCAAGGAAATCGGCGCGATTATTTACGAACAGTACTATGCCACGGTTGAAACTGACGACGCGGAGCAGGCGGCAGACTCGGGTTTTGACTTTAATAAAGAAATGAGGGAAATCAGGAAAGCCGTGGATGACTACCTTGCCCGGGGTGAAATCGAGCAGGCCGAGGAATTCATGGAGCAGAAGCGGCAATATCTGGCCGAAAACGGCTATAATATCAGGAAACTGAACCAGGCTTATTTTGCCTTCCACGGAGCTTATGCCGATAGTCCCACCTCAATCAGCCCCATCGGGGCCGAACTGAAGGAACTGAGAAGCAGGAGCGCTTCCCTGAGAGAGTTCCTGGATACCGTTACCGGCATGACCGGTCGTCAGGACCTGGTCGAAATCGTGCGATAACAAATAAACATAGGTTCTACGCAGTAATTATCAACGCCTCCATACTACCAGCAGGGTAAACGTTTACATAAATTTTAGTTTTTAATACTGGATGTTTATTTATATTTTATCGGCTTACTGCCAAAATGAGAAAAATATTGTTAAAAACGACGATTTCGTAAAGGTATGGAGGAGAAATGAGACGCCCTTCTGCTGGATTGGCACAGGTTAAAGTAAAAGCTGGTCATGCCGTGAAGATACCGAAGCTTCACCGCAGGATGGCACAGGTAAAAATGAACGGCAGTAACGGCGGCAGGATGCTTAAGCCTGCAAATATATTACCGCGGGTCGGTACATCTAAAATTGACCTTCTTGAGAAGCTCTGGGCCAGGGCCAAACCGGAAGATAAAGAAGACGAGTTGATTACTTGCATCATGCGGATGACGAATGATGCCCTCGGCTCTTCAGCATCTTCGTTAATCCTGCTGGATGACAAGGCGCAGGAACTGTATTTCAAGTTTGCCGATGGTCCGGTAGGACAGCAACTTAAAAGATTACATATCAGCCGGCAGTCGGGAATTGCGGGATGGATAGTCCGCAATGCCAAACCCCTGGTTGTGAATGATGCCGAAAAGAATGCGAATTTTTACAAACTGATAGACGATGCCACCGGTTTTAAGACGAAGTCTATCATCGGCGTGCCGATTGTTATCGGGGGTAAAGTTATCGGGGTAATTGAAGTACTCAATAAAGCGGACGGTAGTGATTTCACCAAGCAGGACCTGAGAACAATGCTGGGCGTGGCGGCGACCACCGCCGTGACTATCGAAACCACCAGAATGAATGCGAACCTGCTAAATTCCTATAAAGGCACTGTCAGGGCGCTCGTGTCCCTGGCTGATACCAAAGAAGCCAGCGGGGGCGGACACTCGCGCCGGGTAATGGAGTATGCGCTCACAGGAGCCAGGGAGTTGTCACTTTCAAAAGAGGAGAAACAAAATCTAGAATACGCCGCCATTCTTCATGACATAGGTAAGCTCAGCATCCCCGATAGCATACTGAACAAGACTGGCGACCTTACCGATGAAGAATGGGAGATGATACGAAAGCACCCGGAAGTAGGCTGCAACCTGCTGAAAGAAGTTCCATTTCTCAAGGAAGCCAGCAAGTTCATTCTATATCACCACGAGAGATATGACGGCAAGGGATATCCGCGAGGAATCAAGGCCGAAACGCTACCGATAGGAGCCAGGTTGATAGCTGTAGCCGATGCTTTTGACAACATGACTACCGACCACGTCTATCGTAAAGCGCTCAGCCGGCAGCAGGCCTTTGCCGAGTTACATAAGCACGCACGCACCCAGTTCTGCCCGGTTGCCGTAAAAGCGTTCAACTCCGGATTTGTCAGGGCCCGTTTGTCTAACAAATAACTTTCAATTGTTTATTGCCTCAGTTTTTCAGATGATTTCACTGATTCTGGTTTGCGTCCTGTGTTCGCCAAAGTCACTGTCGTATGGTATGATTTTTTAGAGGAGACGATACCGAGACAGAGATGATACCGGAGCTCGTAAGCTTTGTTACCAGGCGTGAGGGGCGCAAGTTCCGCCATCTGAGCCCCGCCGTTGGTGATTCAATTATAAACGGGGAAGAACTGGGGGGTAAAGGCGGCATATCGCTCTACGTACACATACCGTTCTGTCGTTCCCTTTGCCCGTTCTGCTGCTTTAACCGCTACCTTTTTGATGAAGACCTGGCGCGCCGCTATTATATCGACCTGAAGAAGGAGCTTGAATTATACATACGGCGCGGCTTCAGCTTCTCCAGCATTTACTTCGGTGGGGGAACGCCCACGGTGCTCATGGACGAACTTTCTTCATTCATCAGATACCTGCGGGCGCAGTTTAATGTCAGCGAAGTCTCTCTGGAGACAACACCCCGGGAGCTTACCGAGCAGAACATCGGTCTACTAAAAGAGATGGGTATAAATCGTCTCTCGATAGGTGTGCAGAGCTTCGAGGAACCGGTACTAAAGACGATGGGACGGGTTAACGGTCCCGCTGACGAGGTTAAGAGCCGGCTCCTCATGGCCGAAGGACAGTTTGATACGTTGAACGTGGATTTCGTTTTTAATTTCCCCGGCCAGACAATCGAGCAGTTCACCGCCGATGTAGCCGCCTTCAAGGAACTGGGCATCGACCAGGCCACGTTCTACCCTCTCATGGCTTCTCCCCACAAGAAGGACGCGATGGAGCGTAAGTTTAACAGGGTGGATAATTCCCGCGAGCAGCAGTTTTACGGTGTTATCACGCGCGAACTCTACCGCGGCGGTTATAAAGCCTCGACGGCATGGTGTTTCTCCCGCGGCGAACGGATGATTGACGAGTACATCATCGAGTTTGACGACTATATCGGCATCGGCTCCGGTTCTGTGAGCATCGTACGCGGCAACTTCTTCGTTAACTCCTTCTCACTCGACCGCTATCATGAGCTTGCCGGTGCCGGGCGATTACCGATAGTAGGCTGGCGCAAGTTGTCTGAGAAGGAGAACCTGCGCTATTACCTTTTAACCAAGCTTTTCGGTATGAAGCTGGATATAGAAGCGCTTCGACGTCGCTTCGGTAATAATGCTCAGAGTAAGCTGTGGACGGAGCTTGCCTTTTTTAAAACCTTCGGGCTGGTTTCTGGAAACGGCGTACTGCATGTTACCGGGAAAGGGATGTACCCGGTTAGCGTCATGATGCGCGATTTTTTTGCCGCCCTCAACACCCTGCGCGAACACTGCATCGAGCACCAGATTTAACTTTAGCTGATAGCCACGTGCATCCCGACGGCGCCCAGAAGCAGCGGACGGTAGCTGACACTCCTGAATCCCGCTGAAAGCAGCATCTCCCTGACTTCCGCCTGTGTATAGAAGCGCGACATCGACTCTGCCAGATAGCGGTAGGCGCCCCGGTTTGCGGAGATGATTGTGCCCACCGACTGCGCAACGGTACGCATGTACAGGTGAAACAGCGCTCTGATAACCCGGTTCTCCGGCTGACTCGACTCCACAATGACATATCGGCCGCCAGGTTTAAGTACTCTCTTCACCTCGGCAAGGTGGGGCAGGCATAGTGGAGTTTTATAGGTAAGGTTGCGGAAGGCGAATGATATGCCCACACAGTCGAGATGACCATCGGGGAAGGGTATATTCGTGGCTTCGCCGTGGATGAATTTAGTTTTCTCTCCCACGCCGGCCCGGTCTGCCTTCTTTCGTGCCCTCTCCAGCATGGGCTGGCTGTAGTCCAGCCCGGTTATTTCCACGTGTTCGTCAGCCAGACGGGCTATACTGATTGTCAAATCGCCCGTACCGCAACCCAGGTCGAGAACATGCCGGGGCTTCTCCTCGAGGCACACCACAGCTGCCAGTCGCCGCCATCGTCTGTCCATACCCAGACTAACAACATGATTTATCAGGTCGTAGCTTGGCGGCACCGCCGTGAACATACCGTGCAGCGGTTCGGACTTTCGGGAAGGGTTGGGGATTTCCATAGCCATATTACAAAACGCGGCCGAGAACGAAGCCGATACCTATCAGCAGTTGCGTCGCCAACATCACCATCACGTTGGCCGCCATACCCGGCATGAATTTGGAGGGATCATCATGGTGGATGGCGCCGTTGATAGCCCTGATGGTAAGCGGCAGGGTAATCAGGGCCAGCAGCGTCCAGACGGGCATATAGTCCGCCGCCACCCAGGCTATTATCCAGACATATACGGCAATGGCCACTACCGTGTAAAAGATAGCGGCACTTTTCTTGCCACTGGTAATGACCACCGTCTTGCGGTCGGCCTGCCGGTCGGCTTCGGCATCGGGAAACTCGTTAAGCAGGAGAAGATTATGCACCAGAAATCCGGAGGGGATAGCGGCAATCACGACTTCCCAGGTATAGGAGCCCATCTGTACAAAGGCCATACCCAGTATCGGCAGCGTACCCATACCGGCTCCGGCCACCCACTCCGGCCAGGGCCGCTTGAGGATAAGGGGGCAGTAAAGCAGAATGAAGAAAGCGGCTACCAGGAGCAGCGGCAGCAGCGGCCAGCCGCTGACTACGGTAAAGTAGATGCCGATAGGCACCGCCAGTATCAGAGAGCCCAGCCCCAGCCACAACACCTGCCGCGGACTGAGCAGTTTTTCGGGGAGGATACCGCTGCCCCCGCTGAAGGGGGTGCGTTTTGTAGCCAGGTCGATGCCGCTCCGGTAATCGAAATAGTCGTTGAGTGTGTTTACGCTGATATGGGTGAATAAGAGACCTATGCCGGCGAGTATCGCGTGCCCGAGGTGGAAATAGTCATAATACCAGGCGATAACGGTGCCGAGAAAAGCCAGCACGACGGTCAGCGTCAGGAATTGCGGACGGGTCTCCAGAAACCAGTATTTAAGTCCCTTCAAATCGTACCTTTGTATTTCTATGTATTCTCCGCATCCTTAGGCATTATACCATTATCAACGGGTACAGTCATAACACGCAGTTACATATCCAGGATAACAGGCCCGCTGGCCCCGGGTGCAGCCGGACCGTCATAAGAGAACTCTTTGCCTCCCACGGTCTTGGTGAACCTGGGCGACAGGAGAAGGGCATGGAACAGAAGAGGCTCGTCGACTTTTCTGAAGTTCAGCGGACAGTGTACCATCCCCCTGGGAATGAAGATAATCGTGGGTCTATTGATAAGGCGTTCTTCCTGTTCTTCGCCGATACAGAAATCTATTTCCGCCTTAAAAGACTCGAACAAGTCCGGGAGTTTGCCCCCCAGGAAAATAAGGTATTCGTCACAATCGTGAGTATGAGGCTCTTTTTCCAGGTATATGGGTTCTACGAAGACTTGCCACCCCATATTCATATTGGCGCCGGGAATCTGCCGGGAGCCCCGAAAGTAAGCCTGGGGACCGGCGACGGCGGAAAGATTGGATGGTTCCTTAAAATCGGAAAAGAAAAACTTATCATATTTTGATTCAGCCATTTATATTTACTCCTCCTTTTACTTAGACGCCGGCGGAACCGGCCTGATAGAATGCCCGGGCGAAAGTGTAATGTCAATGAACATAACAGGCTTGTTAACTATTTTAACATCAAGAGGGCCGTGCGACAGCCCGGCGGGTATATAGACGCATGAAGTGTAATTTATAACTTGTTTCTTGTTGTCCAGGTGCATCTCGACCTCGGCACCGAACTCGCTGATATTGTTAGGGTCGCCGCCGAGGAAGAAAATAATCTGGTCGAAATCATGCGTATGAGCGTCTCCTACCATGAGGAATGGTTCGGTTAGATATGACCAGCCCAGTGAAAAATTGGCGCCGTCAAAGTCTCTGCCGCCGGCTACGGCCACCTGGTCGGCGATAACCTGTTTATACATGGATTTGAGTGTTCCCAGTTCGGTAATATATTCCCCGTGTTTCTTATTCTCCGCCATATACTATCTCTCCTTTTTCCGATATTCTTAGTTATATACCCTTAGACCTTAAGTAGGGGAAAACAGTGCTTACAACCAGTGGCACCGGCTTCCCCTTCCCTGAGCACGGCGATGATCTGTTCCTCGGTGCACTTCCTGATCATGTTGAGTTCTCCTTGATTACTTCATTATAGCGGAAGACTCTAAGTCAGGGTGTTACTGTTTTTGGGGGTAAGGTCAGTGTTCCTCTTGATTATCATCCGGATGGAAAATTTGGGGATGGAACAGCAGGTATAATATTGAGCCGAAGCAGGGAATTATTATTATTACTATTACCCACGGCGCTTTGCGGCGCCCGAACACTCTCTGTCTTGATGCTATATCATTGAGTAAGAATCCAGCCAGTATCCAGTGCACTATACCAAAAAGGATAATCCTTATAATCCATTCGGGGTCCATGCTATCACCCACATTAGGTTATTGTTCTTAGCATTATATAACATGGGAGAAAGCCTTAGAAAGTTCAGCTGAATACGATTAGTTCCAACTTCAGATTTATTTACGCTGGGTGATGTCCCTGAATATAGAAATTTGACAAACTGTTCCATCGGAATCAACATAGGGTGCCGCTAATACTTCATAAGTCTTACCGACCGGAAAGGTACACTCCCATTCTCCGATTTCTTCATTATTAATGACGTCTGGTATGTGGCATTCCTGTTGACACGGGGTGTCAACATTGTGCAGGTGTTTGTAGCAAGTGAGGCCTGTACCCTCGCCAAAAGCATCCACCATGTAGGCATTCATAAACCGAATTTTATAATCCGGACCAGTGATGATAATACCGTCTGCCATGCTGTCTACAATTTTTAGTAGCTTATCCCTTTCGGTGGTTATCGTAACCTCCAGTCGCCGGGATTTTTCCTCTTCATTACGTATCCTCGCTACGAGGTAGCCAATGACACCGGCTCCCAGAGTGAAAATTAACATCCTGAGTAACGGGTCGGGATAGGGAGAGATGAAAAAAGCACGTGGCAGGAAGATAACGAGGCTTACCAGAGTAATGATAATCGCCCCCTTAACTCTGCCAGTGTAACCGGCGTAGATTATCGGTGCCAGGAACAGCAGGCGGTGTATGTCATGGACTCCGTAGAAGAAATTCTCCCGCAGTGCATTCCAGGCGGCCCAGTCCACCAGTTCTCCGAAGTAATAGAACAGCGCACATATTAACAGGAGTAACGGTAAGATGAACGGCTTAAAAGTGGCTTTGCTCATTATATTTCAGCCTCTACTATTTGCTCATGGTGGGCAATCGGCAGGAACCGATGGGCCAGCCAGATGACAAGTAAGGCATCGGCAACCAGAGCAACTATAATCTGCCATTCCATCTCTTTACGCTTCCTTTGTATTTTTCCAATGGGAAATAGTATCTGCCGATTCGTAATTATTCATGCCAGGGATATCGCTTGATTGCCTCGGTAAGGGCTGTGTTGTACTCCATTTCTTTCTCCGGGCTGCCCTTCCCCTGAGTAACTCGTCTCGCTCGCGTATTCTTAATGGTGGCAACTATACCGCCGATGTTTATGTACCATACATATGCCAACGGGAAGAGGATGATGGGTACTGCAATTACCAGTGCTACTACAAACTCCCACTGCATCGTTCTTACCTCCTTTCTCATCTCTATTCTCAGCATAACTCTATGTCTGTAAATTCAACTTCCGCCATGCCACCTATTTCTAACCTTAAAATCATAGGCATTTATACCTACATGCGTGGATTATGTATTAGGTAATTGTGACGATTGAGTACTTAGTCAGCAGGGTGTATGATAAATGTAAAGATACTCGGGTAAAGAGGCGTATATAATGGGTAAGATAAAAATATTAATAGCTGACGACCATGCCGTAGTACGGGAGGGTACGCGGCAGATTCTGGAACGGGAGCCAGACCTGGACATTGTTGCCGAGGCTGTAGATGGTGAGGAGGCGGTAAAATTAGCCGGCAGTTCCAGGCCGGATGTTGCTATCATCGATATAGCCATGCCCGGAATCGATGGTATTGAAGCCACCAAACAAATCAAGGAGCTTTATCCTGCCGTGACCGTGTTGATACTTACGGCCTATGATGATGACCAGTTTATCTTTGGACTTATAGAAGCTGGAGCGGCCGGTTACCTGCTGAAAAGCGTTCGTGGCAAAGAACTCATTGATGCCGTACGGCAGGTATACGCCGGGGAGTCAGTACTACATCCAGCGATTGCTCGTAAGGTACTTAATCGCTTCGTACCTGCCGTTGATAAAACAGCCGCGGAAAAACAATCAGAGGTCCTGAGCAAGCGAGAGATGGAGGTACTCCGGTTAGCAACCCGGGGCTTGAGCAACCAGGAGATTGCCGATGAGCTTTTTCTCAGCTTGCGTACGGTCCAGGCGCACCTGGGACATATCTTTAACAAACTACAGGTCAGCTCGCGGACCGAAGCGGTGGTACGTGCCTTAAAAGAAGGCTGGGTTACCCTTGACGATGTAGCCTGAGAAATTGGGACCGGGATAATTTAAAGTATGGCTGTAACTGATTATTCAGCAATAAACTGGCTGACGAGGGCCTTTCGAAGGCCAGGATTCTGGTTTATTCTAGTTATACTCGCGCTTATCACACTACTCCATTATGAAGAAGCTCTGGCGTACCCGGCTTTCCTCAGCCAGCTAACCGCTAATCTTAGCTTAGACAGACACGCCTTTGAGAGAATACTCTGCATGGCACCGATAGTGTGGGCAGGTTTCCTGTTTGGCTGGAGGGGGGCCTTCATCACTTCACTAGCCGCTCTCGCCGCCATGTTACCCCGAGCCATCTTTATCTCGCTATACCCGATGGACGCACTTTTTGAAACCGGCGCCGTTTTCATTCTTGGCAATGTGCTGGCTGCTAACTTTCACTGGCTTCGTAAAGAGCGAGAACACCGCACCCAACTCGAAATTACCCAGCAGGAACTCAGGACTTCCGAGCAGAGATACCGGGAGTTGTTTGCGAGTGCCCAGGATGCAATCTGGCTCCACGACCTGGAGGGTAATATTATCACCATCAACAAAGCGGCCGAAAAACTTACTGGATACAGTGTGGAAGAGCTGGGTAAAATGAATGTAAAAAGCTTCCTATCTGACGAAAGCCTTGATTTAGCCCAACAGATTAGAAGCAAAATACTGAATAACGAACCAGTAGAGCAGCCCTACGAGCAGCGCATATTCAGGCGAGACGGAAGTGAGGCATTTATCCAGTTAGCTACGAGTTTGATTCTCAGTGATGGCAAACCCGTGGCGTTTCAGCACATAGCCAGGGATGTGACTGAACAAAGAAGGATGAACGAGAACCTGCGTTTCTATTTACAGCAGGCCATCCGAGCTCAGGAAGAAGAAAGAAAGCGTATTTCTCATGAGCTACATGATGATACCATCCAGGCTCTGGTGGTACTTTCTCGCCAGTTAGACGCTCTCGCCTCTGGTGATAAGGGACTGTCCGAGGATACTCGCCTCCATCTGGAGGAGCTATGGCAGCAGACTGATAACATCCTGCGGGGGGTCCGCCGTTTTAGCCAGGACCTGCGACCGGCGGCACTTGACCGTCTCGGAATGCTGCCGGGGCTTGAGTGGCTGGCGGCCAACCTGACTGAGCACTCAGGTATAGCGGCTGAGGTTAATTTGAAGGGTGAAGAGCGTCGCCTATCAGAAGAGGCGGCGATAGCGCTATTCCGCATCACTCAGGAGGCATTGAGAAACGTATGGCGACACTCCGGTGCTACCAAAGCTGAAATTACAGTCGAGTTCGACGAGAGCAAGACAAGAATAACCATCAGCGATAATGGCAAAGGCTTTAACCTCCCTGGGAAGATAGGCGACCTGGCCAAGAGCGGCAAGCTTGGCTTAACAGGAATGCAAGAGCGTGCCCAGCTAATCGGCGGCACACTAGCAGTACAATCTCAACCCCATAAGGGGACGAGTGTAACCGTGGAGTTGCCAGCATAATTAGCTACACACCGTATGATGTTATATTAATTGGTGTAAGCATATCAGATAAAAACCATCCCCAAGAATACATAATGTGGCCATTTATAAGGCGTTATTAGACGAAAAACCGCAGCCCCCTAAATGGGCTGCACTCCTTTGTGAGGAAAATGACTCTCATACTTAAGACTCTCATACTTGACAGGGGAACACAAAGGAGAATACTATATTTTAGTACACTAAATTTCTAGGGTGGCCCGAAAATACCCATCTACCAGAGGCAAACCTGGATCATTAGCACCAGTATATTCCTTTTATATAGAGCTGTGTAATTTGGTAAAAAGCGAAAGGGGGCAAAAATGATTGAAAAAGAGAAGCTGGCGAAAATTGTTGGCGCCGGCGACGTAACGTATGAACAAACGGTATTGGATGCATACTCCAGGGACATGAGCTTCGTGAATACGGTAAAACCGTTATGTGTGGTCAAGCCAACAAGCGCGGATGAAATTCAGAAGCTGGTGAATCTTGCCAATGAGACTCTGACGCCGCTGGTACCGGTGAGTTCAGGCCCTCCACATTTTCGGGGTGACACCGTTCCCGGCACCGGAGGGGCTGTTATCGTAGATTTAAGCAAAATGAAAAGGATTATCAATGTCGACCGGGCGCGCAGGGTTGCCATGATCGAGCCGGGCGTGACCTTCGGGGAACTCATACCGGCGGTGGAAAAGGAGGGCATCAGGCTCAATATGCCACTGCTGCCGCGAAAATCGAAGACTGTTGTCGGTAGTATGCTCGAGAGAGAGCCTGTAATAATGCCCAAGTATCAATGGGATATATCAGACCCGATGGCTTGTGTCGAGGTAATCTTTGGATCTGGTGATGAGTTTAGAACCGGGCAGGCGGCTGGGCCAGGTACAATAGAGGAGCAGCGGGCAGTCGGGGGCGTGCAAAAAGCGCCGTACGGGCCCGGTATAGCTTCCTGGCACAGGCTTATCCAGGGGGCGCAGGGGACCATGGGCATCGTAACGTGGGCATCAATGAGGTGTGAAATACTCCCCAGTCTTGAAGAGCCCTTCGTGGTCGGTTCCTCCAACCTCGGTACGCTGCTCGATATGATTTCCTGGCTGATAAGACTGAGAATGGTCAACGAATGCTTTATACTCAATAATACCAACCTGGCGGCTATCATGGCTAAGAAATGGCCCAAAGACTATCAGAACCTTAAGGATGCCTTACCCACATGGACTCTTTTCTATACTGTAGCCGGCTACGAGTATTTCCCGGAGGAAAGGATTAGCTCTCATATTAAAGGCATAACTGATATAACCCAGCGGTTGGGGGTGGAAGCCGTAAAAGCAGTCGGTGGAGTTTCAGCAAATGAAATATTGAAAGTGGTCCAGCAGCCTTCCGGGGAGCCCTATTGGAAGCTTCGCTATAAAGGAGCCTGCGAGGACATATTCTTTTTGACCATCAATGATAAGCTCGAAGGTCAAATCGGGGTCATGAATGATCTGGCTGAAAAAGCTGGCCACCCCACTTCGGACATGGGTGTTTACATCCAGCCGATAGTACAGGGCACTGGCTGTCACTGTGAGTTTAATCTGTTTTTTGATCCCGGAAACCCGAGTGAGCTAAATCGAGTCAGGGAATTATCCACCATAGCCATCAAGAACTTAATGACAACGGGCGCGTTCTTCTCAAGGCCTTATGGTGAAAGTGCAGGGATGATTCTTAACAGAGATGCAGCTTCCGTTGCTGTTTTAAACAAGCTTAAGAAGATGTTTGATCCAAACAGTATTATGAATCCGGGGAAAGTGTGTTTTTAGAGCACGTTAAAAGAAGCAACTTATTATTGAATGAATTTAGGAGGTAGCGAAGATGGGACTGGAACAATACCAGGGCGATATGGAGATGTGCTGCCGGTGTTCGACCTGCAAATTTATACCCTTGCAAAAGGTGAAGGGACTTCAGTATGCAAATGTGTGTCCCAGCATATCAAAATATAATTTCCACGCCTACTCAGGCGGCGGAAGACTGAATATCGCAGCGGCGATGTTGAAGAACGGATTTAAATATACAGACAAGCTCCTCGATATAGTTTATAACTGCCAGCTGTGCGGCGCCTGTGGTGTCTCGTGTAATTATGCCATGGACATGGAAGTCCTCGAGCCTATC
>JAGLTT010000049.1 GCA_023135135.1 Dehalococcoidales bacterium | reverse complement strand
CACCTCGTGCCATAATACTACGGGTAGAACATTTCCTTGGCGGCTTGCCTCAACTCATCCCGGAAATCGGGGTGGGCTATCGAGATAACAGCCTCCGCCCTCTCCCTCCGACTCTTGCAGTCAAGGTTGGCGATTCCATACTCGGTAACCAGGTAGTCGAGGTAAACCATGGGAATCATTATCACCGTGCCTGCATCGAATTTGGGCACTATCCGTGATGCTTTCCCGTCAAGGGCGGTGGACTTCAGCATGGATATGGAGCGCCCCCCTTTGGAGTAATGCGCGCCGACACAGAAGTCCACCTGTCCCCCGGGACCGGTGATGGGAGTTGGACCGAGGTGAGTAATGACAATCTGTCCCAGGAGATCAACCCCCAGGATATTATTTATAGCTACCATGTTATCCTGTGAGGCAATTCTGCCGACGTTGCACTGGGTGGAGATATCCCGGAATAAAAATGCAGGGTTATCTCTGACATATGCCAGAGATTCAATGCTGGCAGGCTCATTGTACCCGTATAGCTGAAGGTTGGCGCAGGTTACCTTCCCGGTATCGACGTTTTTCTTCTTGCCCGTGATAACGCCGCGTTTTACTAGGTTAATAGTATAGGAATAAATGACCTCACTGTCGATGCCGAGGTCGTTTTTTTCACCAAGGAAGTCCCTGATTGCCTCGGCGGCTGTACCCACCCCGATTTGTAAGGTATCGCCGTCGTTGACTAGAGAGGCGGCATTGGCACCGATGACCTGGGCTATCTCAAACTCTTCAGCAGGAGGCTTTTGTCCCAGAAGTTCCGAGCCTCCCAGTCTTCCTTCTTCAGGAGTTTCAACCAGATAGTCTATATCGTTAATATTTACATATTCGCCGTATACCCACGTAAGGTTAGGGTCGATTTCAGCGACCTTTACTTTGGCCGTTCTGCAGACGCTTGGTGTGTACCAGGGATGCGGCCCGAAGCTGCAGCGGCCGTTTTCATCGGGCGGTGTGAGCTTGAAGTAGAAGTAGTCTTTATAGTGATACAGCCGTCCCCTGTCGGGGCACTCCTGCCTGTAGCCGTTACTCAGCCCGAAGACAGTGGGTTGGTAGTCGATTTTTTTATTACGTACTTCTTCCCGCGTCGTCCTCAGGGTCATGGGGTCTTTAATACGGAACGCTTTTTCCATTTCAGGATACTGACTGGGGTGAAGGAAGGGATAGTCTTCTACCCAGTGAGAGGTTAAAGTCACATTCTCCAACTCGCCGGCCCGCCTGGCGGTTTCCAGCATGATGTCCTTGGGCTGGTCCATCATGGCAAAAATGACATCAGAGCCGGATGTTATCAGTCCTGCCGCTTCTTTGGCCGTTATTAACTTATCGCGGTACTTATCTTGCCACTTCATTATGTTCTTATTTCTTTATCTCGCCTCACACGTCAGGCGGTGCTTATGTTTTGCATGGTTGCCTAACTGCCGGGTTCGTCGGCGGCAACATCTCCGGCTATTCTGCCCTGCGTGAAGGCTTGCATCGTCATTCTTCCGGTGTAGTAATGGTGGGGTATGCGCTCCAAACCTCCAGCTATCTCCCCGGCTGCGTAGAGTCCTGGAATAACATCGCCGAACTGGTCGATTATCTGGCACTTCGCGTTGATTTTCAAGCCGCCCTTCATCGAAGTCAGGCAAATCTTGTTTTTAACAGCATAGAACGGAGGGTGATCCAGTTTCATCACCGGCAAATCCGGCCAGTACATTCCCTGCAGGCGCCGGCCAAACTTCCTGTCATAACCGTACTTCTCAATATCGGAGTTATACTCGTCAACGGTCGCCTTCAGGTTTCCGGCGGGAATGCCGAGCTGTTTCTCCAGTTCCTCAATAGTGTCTACCCTGTAAATCGGTTCGCGAGTAGTGGTTGATGGCGGCGCATTGAGGTCCTTTATCGCCTGGTCGGAAACAGTAATGTGCAGACCGGTTGAGTCATGATCCAGACATATCTTATGCTTTTCAGTGTAGGTGCCCAGTTCTTCTGTCGCCTCATTACCGAATCTCTTCCCGTACCTGTCCACGGTAATGCCGCCCTGTATGCCCGCATTTACGAATTGAAGAGTCTCGGCGCCTACGGGCATGGACGGACATACTGCCAAGCCCAGACCATCCGTCCCTGCGCCGATGGCCATAGCCATTTTCAGGCCGTCACCCTGATGGGTTTTAGGCGCTGTGGGAACTAAATCAGCATAGTGCGGCCCAAACTCCTTCACGATGTCCAAGTTTTGACAAAAGCCACCGGTGGCGAGAATAACCGCTTTCCTGGCCTTGAAGCTATTAGTTTTGTCACCAGACTCGGCGGTGATGCCGATGACCCGGCCGTTATTGACGATCAGTTTTCTGGCGCGATGCTTGTACCGGACATCAATCCCCGACTTTTTCAGGGCGTTCCGGAGAATGTTGCAGAGAGCGGGGCCATGGCCTTCAAATTTAATAGAGCGTCTTACGAGGTGTCCCGGCGCCAGAAGCACTTTTTCTGGTTTGGCACCCAGGGATTTAAGCCATTCGTAGACTTCCTCCTGACGGTCTGCCAGTGCTCTCCAGAGCTCCGGGTCACCACCGCTAACCTTGATGGCTTCCTCATACAGTTTGTCAGGGGAATCCTCAATACCCTCGGCTTTCTGCAGATCTGTGCCGGTGAAGGGCGTACCGCCGGCAATCATGGCCAGACTGCTGGCCATTCCGGTTGAGGCCTCCAGCACTATTACCTTGGCTCCCTTGTCATGTGCCGTAATGGCGGCCGGTATACCGGTATTACCACCACCAACTATAATGACATCAGCTTCACCATCCCAACTTTTGGGAACCTGTGAGTAAGTCATGAAAGTACCTCCTTTTCAAAATCCAATTCTTTAAGCCTCAGTTGGACTCGTCAGGCTGTGATTATGGGACTTGCTATCATCATATCCTTAACGGGCATCTTGGTCATAATCTCGGCACCCTCGTCTCCTACCACGATCATCTCTTCCAGTTTGGTTCTACCGACCGCCGGGTCAAACTCCATTGCCTCTACAGCCATGGTCATACCCTTTTCAATGACCATGGGATAATCAAACGACCATAGACGGTTAATGGTCGGGTATTCGTAAAGCCACAGGCCCAGGCCGTGGGCTAAATCCTCGCACCAGGTATACTCCTCGGTGGGGTAGCCCCTCTCCTTGGCGGGCAGCCAGTGTTTGGCGGCATCGGCGGTGGTGGCTCCGGGCTTGATGGCTTCGATGACGTTGTACACCCGCTCGTAGCTCCTCTTGTGCATGTCCATCTCTTTCTGGTTGGGCTTGCGGCCGACGATGATGTTGCGATAGTAGCAGGTATTGTATCCCAGGTAGGTGATGCGGCAGAAGTCAACGGTAATGACATCGCCCACCTGTACGATACCGGTGTTACGTGCGCCTCCCAGGACTCCCCAGACATCTTCAGCCCCGGCGCTGTACATGGCTTTATTGGCTACGGCAATAAGGTCTCGACCCAGGACGCCCGGCTTAAGAGCCTCGTACAGGGCGTACCAGCCCACCTCGGATATGGCTACCGCCATCATCAGGCAGTTGATTTCGTCCTCGGTCTTTACCGCCCGCGCTTCCAGCATCGCCGGCATAACGTCGACGGTCTCTATGCCCGCTTCCTTAAGTGCCCGCTGGCCGGGTTCATCGAGCTTATCGACGCCCAGTTTTTCCTTTTCCAGGCCCTTGTCTTTCAAATCCTGCTTGATGCACCGGGCGAATTTCTGGGCCCTTTCCCAGGTAGCGTCCGGACCGCAGGCTTCATCGGCCCATAGTACGGCGAGCTTGAGATTCTCCGGCTTAACCCAGGGGCATGACCCGAAGAGATTACCGGGCGGCAGCTCGTAAACTATGGGGTCATGTTCCGCGAAAGCTACCGTGTATCTGAGCTGGTCGATAAAGTTCACCGCCTTGGTGCTGGTCACATAACGCATGTTCTCGGGTCGCATTAACAGGCAGGCGGCTATACCGTGTTTCTTCAGGGAAGCCCGGGCTTTAGCCAGCCTTTCCTCTCTCATGCGGGCGGTGTTTATCCTCTCAGACCAGTCTACTGCCTCCGGCCCGCCGAACGGTCGTACCGCGAATTTCGCCATTAGCCCCCTCCTTCGCCGATATTAACTATATTATTACGGCAACGTGATTTTAATACCCATCTGGTTAAAAATCAAGTTAAATAGTTTAACTGAAGTGTTCAGGCTACCTCAAACCCGAGATTTCGGGCTACCGTTTTTCTATGAAAACGAGCATCACCAAAGGCAAGTTCGGCGGCCTTGGCCCGCCGGAAATACAACGGCAGGTCATGGTCCTCCATGATAGACACACCCCCGTGCGCCTGCGTGCCCAGAGCAACGACGCGCTGGTAGGCATCGCTTACCCAGGCCTTGGTTATAGCGGCTTCACTGGAGTAGGGGCGCCCGGTACTTAACCTCCAGGCTGCCTCATAAGCAGTTGCCCTGGAGCCTTCAACCTCTACCAGCATATAGACACAGTGGTGCTGTATTGCCTGGAAAACACCGACAGGGACATCAAACTGTACTCTTTCTTTGACATAGGCCACCGTCATATCCAGTACCATCTCCATGCCCCCCAGCATCTCACAGCTCTTGGCGATGGCGGCGCGTTCAATTATCTTCTGCACATCGCCCCAACCCTGGTTTAATTCGCCGAGGATATTTTCTTTGGGCACCTTTACCCCGTTGAAAACCACCTCGCATTGTTTGTCCCGGGCGATTGTATTCAGCACGGTGGTGCTGATACCCGGGCTCTTTGCATCGACTATAAGAATGGTTATGCCGTCTTCGGGCTTTTTTGCCTTATCATCGGTCCTGGCCACGCAGAGAATATAGTCGGCGACATTAGCGTCGGGGATGAAAAGCTTGGTGCCGTTGATGATATAATTTCCATTCTCCGCAGTAGCCTTAACTTTAACGGAGGCGGCATCGTATTTACCGCCGGCCTCGGTCAGTGCCAGGGTAAAGATAGTTTTACCGCTGATAATATCCGGCAGGTACTTCTGTTTTTGTGCGTCGCTTCCGGCATCCAGGATGGGCAAGCCCCCACAAATCACGGTGGAGAAAAATGGCCCGGGGAAGCAGACCCGCCCCATTTCCTCAAGGAGTATAGCCAGGTCGAGGGAGCTCATGCCGCCGCCGCCGTACTCCTCCGGAAATGCCAGCCCCATCCAGCCCAGGTCGGCTATTTCCTTCCAGAGCTCCGGCGAGTAGCCTTTCTCATCCTTTTCCATTTCCCTGACCAGCGTTTTAGGGCATTTATCGGTTAAGAAGTCACGAGCCGATTTTCTTAATATTTCCTGTTCTTCAGAGAGTCTAGGATCCACTGTAAGACTCCTTTCCGTATATTACTTTCTGGGTAGTCCCAGGCCCCTGGTAGCAATGAGCAGTTTTTGAATCTCCTGGCTGCCGTGGACAATCGTCCAGCGTGGGGCATCCATAAACTCGCGTAATATCTCTCCCTTCAGGGGTGCCCATTTGGAATCCTTGGTAAGTTGACCATAAGGCCCTAATATTTGCATGGCTGTGTTGTATAGAAGCCGCCTTGTATCGCCGCTGAGCAAGCGTGATACAGCCCCGCCGCCTCCATAGGGAGGATTAACCTTGAGGTCAGCAAAGGCAGTTGCTTGAACACCCATTAATTCCCCAACGTGGGTCTTAATAAACAGGTTCGCCATTGCCTCCGGAATCCACGGGTTATCATCGGCATCTTGTTTTTCCTCAATGACGTATTTCACCAGCGTATTAATAACATTCTTAGTTCCGGTGGCCAGTCCTCCTCCCCCGCCGCCGCCGTAAAGGGCACTCATGATAACGGCCCAGCCGCCGTTCTTCTCCCCCACAAGGTTCTCTCTGGGTACCTTTACATCTTCGTAAAAGACCTCGTTTGTCCGCAATCCTCCCGAGGTTATCAACGGACGTATCGTAATTCCGGGGCTCTTTAAATCAACTATGAACATGCTAAGCCCCCGGT
>JAGLTT010000048.1 GCA_023135135.1 Dehalococcoidales bacterium | reverse complement strand
GACACAGGGGGTGAGGTAGATAACATAAATGAGCGCTTTTGAAGTTATTATCTACGAAAAGCAGGATGGTATCGGCTTTATAACCCTCAACCGTCCTCAAGCCCTGAACGCCTATAATCTCCGGATGCGGGACGAGCTTTACGAGGTACTGAGCGCTGTCAGGGACGACCCCGAAGTCGAGGTGGTTATACTGAAGGGGGCGGGAGAGAAAGCATTCTGTGCCGGCGCTGACCTTACAGAGTTCCTTACCGCGCCGTCGCCAATAATCGCGCGGCGGGCGCGCTTTGAGAGAGACGTCTGGGGCCTTTTCCTGAGTATCGATAAGCCGTTTATCGCCGCTCTACACGGCTACGTGCTCGGTTCCGGGATAGAGATGGCCCTCTGCTGCGATATCCGGCTGGCTTCGGAGGACGCCCGATTCGGCCTGCCGGAGCCGGGACTGGGTATCATACCGGCCGCCGGCGGCAGCCAGACCCTGCCCCGGACGATAGGCCGGGCGGCAGCCACGGAAATGCTCATGAGCGGTCGGTGGCTCACGGCGGAAGAAGCCCGCCGACTTAAACTGGTCAATCGCGTGGTTACCCGCGCCGACCTGCTGCCGGAAGCAGAGAAACTGGCTGTGAAAATTAAATCGCATAATCGTCTGGCGGTAAGCTATGCCAAACAGGCGGTGACGCGCGGACTTGACCTCACCCTGGCTGGGGGACTGGAGCTGGAGACTCAACTGGGCCGCCGCCTTATAGACGCGAGAGGTTGAAATGGATAGTCAGGATTTGGATGCTCTGGCGGAAAAAGCGGCCGACCTTATTCTGGAGAGTCGGAAACTGGTCGTCTTCACCGGCGCCGGCATCAGCACGGAGTCGGGCATCCCGGACTTCCGCAGTCCGGGCGGTATCTGGGACAGGTTCGACCCGGATGATTTCACCATAGATAAATTCCTCAACAATCCCGAATCGAGGCGCAAGCAGTGGCATATCTTAAAGGAGGGACTGCTGACCGACAAGGCGCTGCCGAATCCGGCCCACGATGCCATCGCCGAGCTGTACCGACTGGATAAGCTGGACTGCGTTATTACCCAGAATATCGATAACCTGCACCAGAAGGCAGGTGTCCCCGGCGACAGGGTATTCGAGCTTCACGGTAATATGCAGTGGGCGATATGTCTGGAATGCGGTCGGCGTTATCCCCTGGACGAGATTAAACCCAGGCTGGACAGGGGCGAGGAAATCCCGGACTGCGAGGAGTGCCGGGGTATGCTCAAGCCGGATATCGTCATGTTCGGGGAGCAGCTGCCGGTCAAAGTGCTGGAAGAGGCCAGCCGCCGCGCTATGGCCTCCGACCTGTGTATTGTCATCGGCTCGACGCTGGTAGTCTATCCGGCTGCCCTGATGCCCATATATGCGGTCGAGTCCGGGGCTAAACTCGTTATCGTTAACCTCAGTTCTACTCCCATGGACCACCAGGCGGCCGTCCTCATCAGGGCGAAAGCCGGTGAAGCGATGTCGAAAATAGCGCAGAAGGTTAAAGAAAAAGTCGGCCGCTAGAGACTTTTTACTACGTATGGCATTGCCCTCAGGTTTGATTTTTCCCTCATAACTGGGTTAGAATTAAACGTCAGGAAAATTATTTTAGCTTTGGAGGTACGGAGTGAATACTACGGATTTTCTCAACATAGCCACGGCCATTTGCCCCGATAAAGCGGCCATAGTTTTTGAAGACAAAAGGTACACGTTCAGCCAGCTCAACGAGCGCGTGAACCGGCTGGCCAACGGACTTCAAAAGTTGGGTGTGAAGAAAGGCGACCGGGTATCCTTCATCCAGGTCAACTGCAATCAGTGCGTGGAGACCTATTTCGCCGTAGCCAAAACGGGCGCTATCTACCTGCCGCTGAACTTCCGCGCCAAGGAAAAGGAATTTTCCTATATGCTCAATACCGCCGAAGCCACCACCCTGATAATCGGCGACCGTTACGTACCCATGATAAAGTCCATACAGCCCGAACTCAAGTACCTGAAGCACCTTATTTCTATCGAGCAAAAGCATGACGACATGCTTTATTTCGAGGACATCATCAATTCCTCGCCGGCCGACGAGGTGTTCACCGAGATTGACGATGATGAGACCACTATCCTGATGTATACCGCCGGCACCACCGGCTTCCCGAAAGGAGTCATGCTCTCTCACAACAGCTTCAGCTCATATATGCTGGATAATGTTTCACCGGCTGACCCGGAGTCTGATGAAAGCAATATCCTCACCGTGCCCCTCTACCATGTCGCCGGGATTCAGGCGATGATGGCGGCTATCTACGGAGGCCGGACGCTGGTCATGGAACGCCAGTTCGAACCTGAAGAGTGGATGACTCTGGTCGAAAACGAGAAAGTCAACCGCGCCATGATGGTGCCCACCATGCTCAAGCAGCTACTCGACCACCCCGATTTCAAAAAGCACGACCTGAGCAGCCTGCGGGTGATTACCTACGGCGCCGCGCCCATGCCGCTCCCGGTTATCAGGAAAGCATTAGAGGAATTTCCCGGCGTCAACTTTATAAATGCCTTCGGGCAGACGGAGACAGCCTCCACCATTACCGCCCTGGGGCCGGAAGACCACGTGCTGACCGGCACCGAGGAAGAAAAAGAGAAGAAGCTGCAGAGGCTGGCATCAATCGGTAAGCCGATGGCCGATGTCGAGATGAAGGTTATCGATGATGACGGTAAGACGCTGCCGCAGGGTGAGGTCGGCGAGATTCTCGCCAGAGGTCCGCGGGTCATGAGCGGCTACTGGAAGGACGAGGAAAAGACGGCCAAGACAATCGACAAAGACGGCTGGGTGCATACCGGCGACGTGGGTTACGTGGACGAGGACGGCTACTATTTCCTTTCCGGGCGGTCGAGTGACATGATTATCCGTGCGGGAGAAAACATTTCCCCCGAGGAGATTGAGAACGTCATCCGCGAGCATCCCAAGGTGGAGGACGTGGCAGTTATCGGCGTTCCCGACGAGACCTGGGGCGAGGAACCGCGCGCCGTGGTGATTCCCAAGAAGGGGCAAAAACCTACGGATGAGGAAATCATGGAGTACTGCCGGAAGGGACTGGCCAGCTTTAAGAGGCCGAAGACGGTAGTCTTCGTGGACGACCTCCCCCGCAACCCCATGGGCAAGCTTATTAAAAAGGATATCCGCGAAAAGTACGGGAAACCGTAGTCCTAAACTTAACTTAACTTAATTAGATAGGAAGGGCCGGGATAGTTATTAAGCTGTTCCGGCTTTTTTGTTTTATTTTTCCCTTAGCATCCACCCCACTCCCCGGTGTTATCTTTTCCCACCCATGCCGCCCTCGCGTCATCGGCTGCCTATTACATAATAGACTCCCCACCCCCCAGAAAGCAGGGCGTCCAAGAGGGGCGTCAGCCCCTCTTTCTTTACCTTTCTTTTTATTGTCATTGCGAGCGCAGCGTGGCAATCCCATAGATATACTTAATCAGATGATAGAGATTGCTTCGGGCTTCGCCCTCGCAATGACAAACCATTTTAAACACTCTCGCGTATTTCAGTTTGTAAACTTTACAAAATATAGCTATTATAACCGTGTAGATACGGATAGATTTTCCAATAAGGGAAGGAGAATGTTTCAAAATGGCAGCCACGAAATACGGACAGCATGTCAAGACTCTAAAGTTTAAAGAATATGACCAGGGCGGTTTGAGACAGGAAAACGTGATGGACGGCAAGTACCTGGGGATAGATGCCCATATCAGGTACGGATGTTTCTGGACAGCCAGTAAAATCGGTAAAAACCCCGATAAGCCCCACGTGCATGATTTTGACCAGGTCCTGCTCTTCGCCGGGTCTGATATGGATGATATCGGCGAGCTGGGGGCGGAAATCCAGATATGCCTCGGCGAGGATCTGGAAACGCATATGATTACCACCACCACGGCCGTCGCCATCCCCAGGGGGATGCCGCATTTCCCGGCGACCGTTAACTTCCTGGACAAAAGGTTCTTCTTTTACGAGATATCAATCGCGCCGGTATATAAGGAGACAACGGTAAAAACCGATAAAAAACCGACCCCGCCGGTGGGGTGGCGCTCGGAAACCAGGAAATATATCATGCCGTTGTCCTTCTCGCGGAAGGGCGCCTGGCACTACGGCCCGCTGAACCGGGATGACGGAGGCGGCTACATATCGTTCGTCGTCACCAAGGAGAGGGCGGGGTTCGACTTTGTCATGCTCTATGAAAGCATGAAGAAAGCGCCTTACAGAATCTGCCCCGACCCCGATAAGCCGCACACGCATCCTACCACCCAGGTCATGTGCTTCGTGGGGACCGATACCGACGACCTCAGCGACCTCGGGGCGGAGTTCGAGATATGCCTGGGCAAGGAAGAAGAAAGACACGTCTTCACCAGGTCGACGGCTATCGTGACGCCGCCTTTCCTGCCGCACTGGCCGGGGGGCCTTTTAAAGTGCGATAAACCGATTATCATGGCGGACATTCACCCATTCGGCAATGACCATTAAACAATGCAGGAGCAGTGATGGAACTGGCATCTAAAGTGCTCGCCGGTGATGTCCAGGCCGCCGCCCGACTTATCAGCTGGCTGGAGGACGAGTCCCCGGATGCCCTCGCCGAGATGGACAACATCTATCCCCATATCGGCCAGGCGTATATCGTGGGCGTGACCGGTGCCCCCGGCGTTGGCAAAAGCACCCTGACCGATAATCTTATCGACTTTTTCCGTAAGAAAAATAAAACAATCGGCGTTATTGCCATCGACCCCACCAGCGCCCTTACCGGCGGCGCCCTGCTGGGGGACAGGGTGCGTATGCAGCGGCACAGCGCCGACCCTGCTGTATTCATCCGCAGCCTGGCAACCAGAGGATGGGTTGGTGGCCTTGCCCGGGCCGCTATCGGCGCCGTTCATGTTATGGATGCCATGGGCAAGGACATCATCCTGGTGGAGACGGTGGGTTCGGGTCAGATAGAAATCGATATCGTGAAAGCGGCGGATACCACGCTGGTGGTTTTAACCCCCGGTTACGGCGATGAAATCCAGACGATGAAGGCCGGCATCCTCGAAGCCGCCGATATCCTTGTCGTCAATAAGGCGGATACGGAAGGCGCCGACCGCCTCAAGGCCGACCTGGAATCCATGTTGACTCTGAAAGCTGCCCGCCCTGAAGAATGGCAGTCGCCCGTTATCCTGGCCGAGGCGATAAACGATAAAGGCACGGAGGAACTGGCCGGGACTATATTGAGTCACCGTGATTTTCTGGTCGAAAGCGGTGGAATGGCAGGGCGAAAGAGAGAAAGGGCCAGGCTGGAACTACTGGAGGCCGTGGAAGGCTTTGTCAGGGATTTTATCTATCGACTCGATGGAGGCGACTACCTGGAAAAGCTGGTGGACGAATTCTTGCAGGGCAAAACGAATCCTCAGCGCGCCGCCCGTGAGATTACGGGTCGTCTGGCCGATACGTTGGATAAATAGAGCACAGAGGTAAAGATGGCCTTTTACGGGAGGGGTTGTATCAGGTAAGCAGCGCTTTCTCAAGACGTTGTACCAGTGAAGGCTCAACACCCTGAACTTTCAAATAATCCCCGACAGAGCCGTATTCTCGTTTTAGTGTTGATAAAAACAGCTCCATTGATTCCCGTGATGCCTCCCAGGAATAGCCGGGCAGACGCCCTGCGAATTCTGCCATTTTCGGGTCATTATTCATACGTTCAAGAAGCGCTTCCATGTAAGGAGTCGATAGTGAATAGTCTTCTATGATGTCCTCATCCTCAACGCCAAGAACGCTCAGAAGAATGGCTGCCAGAATCCCCGTGCGGTCTTTGCCAATGGCGCAGTGGAACACGAGCGGGTGATTTGTCGGTTCGGCGATAATTTCCAACGCCGCCACTATTCTTTCGCCGAACTCATTTTTACGCACGAGGTGCAAATAAAATTCACCCATGTTGGATAATTCACGAAAGAGCCGTTCGTCCTCGTCCCGGTTGCCTCCTGCAATAAAAGATATATTGTGATACTTAATATCGGCTTCGGAAAGCAGCCCGATTCCCTGATGCTCTACTTCCATGCCGCTTCTGAGGTCGATAACCGAGGTAAGCCCCATTTCTCCGGTGAGACGGTCGAGGTC
>JAGLTT010000047.1 GCA_023135135.1 Dehalococcoidales bacterium | reverse complement strand
ACCGCCACGAAAGCCAGGAAGAGCGCTCCTGCCCAGGTGATGCGGTTAATGACTCCGCTGAGATAGGTGGCGGTATTTTTACCCGGTCGTATACCGGGAATAAAGCCCCCCTGCTTCTGCAGGGTAGCGGGCAGGTTCTGCTGCTGATAGGTTACCATGGTGTAAAAGAAGGTAAATCCTAACGCTAAAAGAAAGTAGAAAATCCAGTAAAACGCGCCTGCCGGCAGGGCGGTCATGGGACTGAACCAGCGTACAATCGTATCCGCAAAGCCCGGCTGATTCGGATCGGCAAAGTAGCTGGCAACGATTCCCGGGAAGAGCACCACCGACATGGCGAAGATAAGCGGTATCATGCCGGAGCTGTTTACCCGCATCGGTATATGGGTCGACCCCGATTGCCGGTACATGCGGCCGCCGCGGAAAACACTGCGGGCATACTGCACCGGAATCCGACGGTGCGCCTCGGTAAATATCACGATAAGAACCACGGTGATAAGAACTATGACGATATATACGAACAGTCCCATGGGATTTCCCTTGGCCAGGAAACCCTGCTGAATCATCTGGGGGTATCCGGCGACGATTCCTCCGAAGATTATTATAGAGATGCCGTTGCCGATACCGTACTCGGTAATAAGCTCTCCCAGCCAGACCAGGAAGACGGTTCCGGCTACCAGTGATATCACGATGGTGACGGTCGCCAGGGCGTCGGCACTGCTGACAGCCCCCGCGCGCTGGAGCAGGACCAGTTGCCCGTAGCCGGAAAGACCGGCCAGGGGTATCATCAGCCAGTGCGTAATGAGATTAATTTTATTTCTCCCGGCTTCGCCTTCCTGCGATAGCGCCTGCAATCGCGGGATGGTGGGCACGAGGAGTATCATAATAATAGAAGCCGTAATGTATGGATAAACCCCCATAGCCGCCACGCTGAACTGCTTCATGGCGCCCCCGCTGAACAGGTCGAGCATGCCCAGCAGGGCATTACTCTCGAACAGTTCCCGCAGGGCATCCAGGTTCACACCCGGCAGGGGTATGTGAGCTATAAAGCGGAATATTACCAGAATGCCTACGGTAATCAGGATTCGACGCCGGAGGTCGGGCAGGCTGAAGGCATCAATCATGGCCTGCAGCAGTCTGGGTCTACTTGGCCTCTGCCGCATGCTCTACCTCCTCAACTGTGCCACCGGCTGCCTCTATCTTGGCCTTGGCTGAAGCTGTAAATTTATTCGCCCTGACCGTAAGAGAGCGATCAATATCACCATCAGCCAGAATCTTAATTGGTTTCGCTAACGATTTAATGATACCGGACGCCAGCATTTTCTCCGGCGTTACCTCGCTGCCGGAATCGAACGTGTTAAGCGCGCCGACCCTGACGGTGCTGTACTCCGTCCGGAAGATATTGGTAAATCCGCGCTTTCTGGGCAGGCGCTTGATTAAAGGCAGCTGGCCGCCCTCGAAGCCGGGACGCATCTTGTAGCCGGCACGGGACTTTTGCCCCTTGCAGCCGCGTCCGGAATAGGTGCCGTGTCCGCTGCCGTCGCCGCGGCCTACCCGCTTGCTGGCGCGTCTGGAACCCGGTGCTGGGGCGATATTATTCTGTCTGACCAATCTCTTCCTCCACTTTAACCAGGTGTCTTACCTTGTTAATCATGCCTCGAATAGAGTTTGTATCTTCATGGACAACGCTCTGATTCAGCCGGTGAAAACCCAGCGATTTCAGGGTTCTCTTCTGGCTTTCCTCATAGCCGATGCCGCTTTTAATCCAGGTAACTCTCAATTTACTCACCGGGTGCCGCCTCTCCCGTGCTAACGGTCGCCTTGCGTTTGGCTATCTCGTCTTTGGGGATTTTCAACTGGCTGAGGCCCTGTATGGTGGCCTTGGCGACGTTAATATGGTTGGACGTGCCGAGTGATTTCGTCAGTATATCCTTAATTCCCACGGCCTCCAGTACCGCCCGGACGCTGCCGCCCGCTATCACGCCCGTGCCCGGCGCCGCAGGTTTCAACAGGACTCTGGCAGCCCCGAAGTTTGCCGTGATTTCATGCGGGATGGTACTTCCGGCCAATGGCACCTTGATTAAATTCTTCCTGGCCTTGGCCCCGCCTTTACTTATGGCGGCGGGCACTTCGTTGGCCTTGCCGATGCCCAGGCCGACATACCCCTCGCCGTCGCCGGTTACCACCAGGGCGCTGAAACGAAGCCGTTTGCCGCCTTTCATCACCTTGGCAACGCGGTTGATGTCGATAAGTTTATCGTTAAGGTTTAGTTCGACCGGGTCAATTCGACTTAATGGTTGTTTCATCAGACCTGCATTGTCCTCTCTTAGAACTTGAGTCCACCCTTCCGGGCTGCATCCGCCAGCGCTTTCACCCTGCCGTGATACTTAAAGCCGCCGCGGTCAAAAGCCACCAGGCCGATTTTTTTATCGGTGGCGCGTTTGGCCAGCAGCGAACCGACCATCTCAGCCCGTCCGGTCTTTGATTTCCCTTTCGAATCGCTTTTAATTTCCGCATCGAGAGAAGAGGCGGAGACCAGGGTATGCCCTTGTGAATCGTCAATCACCTGGGCGTAAATATGGTTCAGACTGCGGAAAACGCACAGGCGTGGCCTGGTATTATTGCCGTTTACCTTCTGCCTTACCCTGTAATGTCTTCTGCTGCGTGCTGCTCTGGTTGATTTTTTCATTATCCCAACCCGCCAACGACCTTGCCGGCCTTACCCGGTTTAAGATGAATCACTTCTCCGGCGTACCTGATGCCCTTGCCCTTATAGGCGTCGGGGGGACGGATGGCCTTGATTTCAGCCGCCATCTCGCCGACGTCTTCTTTGTTAATGCCGTTGACCTTAATCCGATTGTTTCCTTCCACGGATAGGGTTATTCCCGGCAGGGGTGTTACCTCTACCGGGTGAGAAAAGCCGATGCGGATAACCAGTTTTTCACCGACCTTCTCGGCACGATAGCCCACGCCGACTATTTCCAGCGTCTTCTCAAAGCCTTTGGAAACGCCCTCTACCATATTCGCCAGGAGGCTCCGCGTCAGCCCGTGAAATGCCCGGTGCTTCTTACTCTCACTCGGCCGGGTCACGGTCAGGGTGTTCCCCTCAAGGTTGATGAGCATCTCGGTGGTAAGAGAGCGGCTGAGTTCCCCTTTGGGACCCTTTACGGTAACGCTCTCACCCTTAATATCAACCGTCACTCCTGACGGTACGGTTATCGGCATTTTCCCTACTCTAGACATCTATTACTCCAGAAATGGTTTACCATATATAACATAGTAATTCGCCGCCGGAATTCTGGTGCCAGGATTGCCGTCCCGTTCTAAGACCGCTGGAAGTAGAGACGATAGCAATGCCCAGCCCCCCGTATACGCGCGGGATTTCCCTCTTCTGCACGTATACCCTCAATCCCGGCTTGCTGACACGCTTTAACCCGGAAATGGCCGGTATATTATCGTCCATATACCGGAGTTGTATTTTAATAACCCGGTGCGGCCCGCCCTTGACGACCTCATAATCGGTAATAAAACCCTCCTCCTTGAGGATTCTGGCAATTGAAAGCTTTATCTTGGAGGCAGGTACCAGCACGCTATCATGCCGCACCATAAGGGCATTTCTTATTCGGGTTAGCATATCAGCAATTGGGTCTGTAACTGTCATACCTATTATTTTCCTTCTTAAATTTACCAGCTAGATTTTCTTACTCCCGGCAGATGGGCTTGCAGCGCCAGTGACCGGAAGCATATCCGGCACACGCCGAACTTGCGCATATAGGCGCGAGGCCGTCCGCACAGTCTACACCGGCTATACTGCCGTACCGGGTATTTGGGCGTTCGTCCGGCCTTGGCTATCATTGACTTCTTAGCCATAATTAACTCACTCCGTCCTTGGCGAAGGGCATTCCCAGCTGTTCAAGCAGGTGTCTGCCGTCCTCGTCTTTCTCAGCGGTGGTGATGATGGATATTTCCATTCCTCTCACCTTATCAATCTTGTCGTAATCTATTTCCGGGAATAGTATTTGTTCCCGGAGCCCCAGCGTGTAATTACCGCGGCCGTCAAAGGAGTCTGGGGAAACCCCCTGGAAATCGTGCATGCGGGAGAGGACTGCATTGACCAGTTTATCAAAGAAATCATACATCCGTTCGCCCCGCAGCGTTACCTTCAGGCCGATGGGCATCCCCGTCCTCAACCGGAAAGCGGCAATGGACTTCTTGGCGCGGGTAGTCACGGCGTGTTGTCCGGCGATGGCCACCAGGTCCTGCTCCGCCGCTTCCAGCGCTTTGGCATTGGCGATAGCTTCACCCACGCCGATATTTAGTACCACCTTCTCGAGGCGAGGCACCTGCATGATATTCTTGTACCCGCAAATTTCCATCAGGCGGGGTACAACCTCTTCGCGGTATCTTTCTTTCAGTCTGGCCATTTACTCAATCACCTCGCCGCAGGCGCGGCAGACTCTTGCCCTCCGGCCGTCTTCCAGCTTCTGGAAACCGATACGCCCCGGCTTGCTGCATTTATCGCAGAGCAGCATGACATTGGAAATTTTAACGGGCGCTTCCAGGTCTATAATGCCGGCCTGCTTTACGGCACCCCTGGCTTTGGAGTGCTTTTTTATATAATTGATACCTTCAATTATTACCTGCTTTTTCTTGGGATTGGCAAAGCGTACCTTTCCCTTTTTGCCCCTGTCCTTTCCCTTGATAACCAGCACGGTATCGTCTTTCCTGATTTTCATAATATTTCTGCCTTTATAATACCTCCGGCGCCAGAGAAATTATCTTGGTGTAGTTCTTGTCTCGCAGCTCCCTGGCTACCGGACCGAAGATACGGGTACCTTTGGGTTCGTTTTTGTCTGTCAGAATCACCGCTGCATTTTCATCGAATTTAATATACGAGCCGTCCGGGCGCCGGTGAGGATGAGCCGTACGAACGACGACAGCCCTGACGACATCACCCTTCTTGGTGCCGGCGTTCGGTATGGCCCGTTTGACGGAAGCAACGATAATATCCCCAACACGGGCATACTTCCGCCGGGTACCACCGAGCACGTTAATGCACATGATTTCACGGGCACCGGTGTTGTCTGCTACCCTGAGCCTGGACTGCATCTGAATCATGTCTGTTTCACCAAAATCCTAGTTTGTTATCTCCTGCGGTTTGATATCCGCTACTTCTCCCTTGGTTACTATCTCCGCCAGTCTCCATCTCTTTAATTTGGAGGTGGGGCGGGTTTCTACAATCCTCACTGTGTCACCGACTTTGCTCTGGTTCTTTTCATCGTGGACGTAGTATTTAACGACTCTCCTGATGGTCTTCTTATACAGCGGGTGGCGCTTGGGCGTATCCACGGCGACGACCACAGTCTTGTCCATTTTTTCGCTCACGACCTTGCCGAACCTGGTCTTACGTTTTTCTTCCATGATATCCTAACCTACCTTATACCCAGTTCTCTTTCCGTGAGCAGGGTTTTAAGTCGGGCTACCTTCCTCTTCACTCTGCGTACTTCGCGGTGGTTCACCAGTTGCTTGGTGGCCAGGCGAAAACGCAGGTTGAAAAGCTCCTCGTGAGTTTCTTCCAGTTGCTTTTCTAAATCTTCGGTGCTGAGGTTTCTGAATTCCTCCAGTTTCAACGTACTTACTCCCTACTTTGCCGATTCACCACTCACGGTGACGCTTTCTCTTAATATAAACCTGGTCTTCAGCGGTAGTTTGTGTGCAGCCAGGCGTATCGCCTCTTTGGCTACATTTTCACCGACTCCCGCCATCTCAAATATAATTTTGCCGGCTCTGACCACGGCTACCCAGTGGTCCGGGGCGCCCTTGCCGCTGCCCATGCGGGTCTCCGCCGCTTTCTTGCTGACCGGTTTGTCCGGGAAAATGCGTATCCAGACCTTACCGCCACGCTTTATATGGTGGGTAATGGCACGACGGGCCGCCTCAATCTGGGCGCTGGTTAACCAGGCCGATTCCAGTGCCTGGAGACCGTAATCGCCGAATCCGATAACATTGCCAGAATTGGCTTTGCCACGGCGGCGCCCTCTCTGCGCCTTTCGATATTTTACACGTTTAGGCTGCTGCATCCTTAGGCTCTTCCTCCTCTGTACTGGCTGGCTCTATGTCCTGCTTTACATCTGACGCTGGTTTTTCGGCCTTCGCCTTGGCCGCCTTCTTCGCCTTGGCCTTGGCCGGTTTTTCTTCTACGGGTGCCTTGGCTTCAGTCTTTGCCTTGGTTGCCTTCTTTACCTTGGGCTTGGCCGGCTTTTCTTCTGCCTCGGCAGTCGGCTCTGCTTTAGCAGCTGCCTTGGCAGGTTTTTCTTCTACGGGTGCCTTGGCTTCGGCCTTTGCCTTGGTTGCCTTCTTTACC
>JAGLTT010000046.1 GCA_023135135.1 Dehalococcoidales bacterium | reverse complement strand
ATATGCCTGTACCATAATATCCGAATCAGTGGGCCTGTTTAGACCCATGTTTACCAGCACGGATAACACGATAAACGCTACGGAGATAGCCAGCACTACAAGGACTGTCCCGGTACCGATTGACTTAAAACCGAGGTAATCGGCAATGGTCGCGCCCCTGCGGACTTTAATGATAATAAAAATCAGGCCGACACATATAATCGCCGAAATAACAATAGAAAGAGAAATAAGCAATCCCAGGTCAATAGTCTCCAGCCACTCCAAAAAATCAAGTTCGGCAAGATCGATTTCCGCTTCGGTAACAAGCTTGGCGATGATGAAGACAACCGCGATTATTGCCTGGACAACAACACTGATGAATATGACCAGAACGCCCCATCCCGCCGTCGCCCAGAAGCTCCACACCCGTTTTTCTGAAATCGTATCTTCTATCTCGGAATTCACATTTGCCTGCCAGACCCGGTATAGCGCCATGATATACGAACAGAAACAGGAAATCAAACGATTCCGCCGTAATTGATTTATAAAAGAGTTATTATGTTGATGTAAGGTTTTCAGCCAGCTATAATTGAAGAGTGAAGATTATCCACTTCGCGGATTTGCACCTCGGCGTCGAGAACTACGGGCGTATCGACCCCACCACCGGGCTGTCCTCGCGCCTGAACGACTTTCTTTCTGCCCTCGACCAGCTCATCGACTACGCCCTGGAAAATAATGTGGACCTGGTACTGTTCTGCGGCGATGCCTACAAGACCCGCGAGCCCAGCCAGACCCAGCAGCGGGAGTTCGCCAAACGCATCAACCGTCTGGCTACAAGCAACATCCCGGTATTCCTGCTCGCGGGCAATCATGACATGCCCAATGCCAGCTGGAGGGCCACCACCACCGAGATTTTCGATACGCTGGCGGTAAAGAATATCTACGTATCATCAAATCGACCCGATATTTATAATATCCCGACGGACAGCGGTACTGTGCAGGTCGTCTCTCTGCCCTGGTTGAGACGCAGTACCCTGCTCAGTCACGAGGATACTAAAAACCTCAGCCTGGAGCAGGTCAACCAGAGAATGCAGGAAGCTTTAACCCGGGTGATATCCGATAAAGCTGCCGCCCTCGACACTACGCTGCCCGCCATACTGGCCGCCCATGTCTGGGTCACGGGGGCAAAGGTCGGTTCGGAAAGTCTGATGTCCATCGGGCAGGAGCCCGCCGTTTTGCTCAGCAATATCGCCCTGCCGGCCTTCGACTACATAGCCCTGGGGCACATTCACAAACACCAGGTACTGTCCGAGAACCCGCCGGTGGTGTACGCCGGCAGTCTGGAGCGCGTGGACTTCGGGGAGGAAAACGACGAAAAAGGATTCTACGTGGTAGATATCGACTCGGACCCCGCTGCCGGCAAAAGGCAGGTCTCTTTTGAATTCCACCCTGTCAACGCCCGCCGCTTTCTCACCATAGATGTCGCCCCGGAAGCCGATGACCTCGACCCCACCGCCACCGTGCTGCGGGCTATCGCCGGGCAGGAAACAAACGTCAAAGACTCCGTGGTGCGCCTGAATATCAGCCTGCCGTCAACGATTGAAGGGCAGCTCCGCAATAACGAAATCCGGGACGCCCTGAAAGAAGCCCACTACGCCACCATTGCCCGCGAAATACAGCGCGAGACACGCCTGAGACTGGGCGACCGTACCGGTGAAGATATTAAACCTCTCACCGCGCTGAAAGAGTACCTTGAATTGCAGGAAGTATCACCGGAACGGCAGAAACTCTTACTGGAGTACGGGGAAAAGCTGATAGAGGGCAGCGAATAAAATAACGGCTACGAAACCTGCGTTTCATCCCGATAATGGTCCCTGGCGTCATATATGAAGAACGCCGTTATCACCGCCACTATCGTAACCCCGACTGCCGCCCACGTGAACATCGTGTCAAAGCCGAACCTCTCCAGTAAATAGCCGCCGGGCAGCACGAATATAGCCCCCGTATACTGCATGGTGGAATAGTAAATACCAAAAATCTTGGAACGGTGTTTGCCGGGAGCCTGGGTCATGATAAATACCTCGGTTACCGGCATTCGCAGGGCCATAATAAGACCCTGGAAAAACAGTAAGACGTAGAGGCTGGGACCCAGCTCGACCAGTTTAAAAGCATAAATCAGTACGCCGGAAAGAAGACCTGTGGCGATAATTACCTTTACGCTGCCGATTTTATCCGAAATATAACCGCCGAGCGGGCCGGCCCAGAGCCCCGAGGAAAATACGACTGCCATCAGCCCGCCGGCCATCGCATTTGACGCTCCAAGCTCGTCCGTCATATACAGCGTAAGGAAGGGCAGAATCGACATGCCGATGCCGCCGCCCAGTATCATCATCGTTAAAAAGGCAATCAGCCGCCGCTTGTATCCCGGCTGCGGGGGTCTCTCCTCGGTAATCCTCTGCTTCACCTTCTCCACGTGAGCCTTGCCGCCACGACGCGACAGATAAACATAGAAAATCAAGCCGAATACGACAGTTGGTACTGCGAGGATAAAGAACGAATACCGCCACCCGCTTTCCTCTCCAAATGCTCCGACTACAGCAGCGGCAACAATCGGTGCCACGAAGAAGGCAGCGTTCCCGCCGACAAGATGAAAGCCAAGCGCCCGGCCGCGGAGCTGCGGCTCGACTGAGGCGGAAATCAGCGGTGTCGCCGCCGGGTGATAACCCCCTGACAAAAGGCCCATAAGCATCAGAGTAATTATCAACATAACGAAGTTGGCGGAAAGCCCGACAAGTACGCCGGCTACAGCCACACCCAGAGTGCCAATCATGATGAGGGGAACCGGCCCAAAGCGGTCGGCGAACCAGCCGGCCGGCAACTGCCCGGTGGCGCTGGCAAGAGCGAAAGCCATCGGTATAGTTGAAGCCTTCGTGTACGTCTCTATCTTGAAATAATCACGCATGGTGGGGAACAGCGGCTGCTGGAGCGCCATTAAAAAATGATGCGCTGAATGCGCAATAATGAAAAACGGGAGCGAACTCCAGAGAAATGAACGCTTTTTAGGTTCAGGTTGTGTAATCGTAGTTCCCTTTCAAGATTGCCGTCCGCCCGAAAGCAGACGGCACAACATCAAACTTAATTATCACCGAGGGCTTGCTGCTATATCGTATTACGAAATTGGTAAAGTCAGACTTGAGTTAATTATATAATTAACCGAAACAAATCACAAATATTCAGTTGCAGACAGAGAGTGATATATGTTACAAAATAAGCAATTACGCACGGTCCGGATGCCGGAGGAAACAAACGAATGACTCCTGGAAAATCGTCAAGAAACGAGCCGGAAATCCTGGAAATGCCAGCCCAGAAGATGGCGGCGGTTTACGCCAGAGGCACGCCGGGGCAGGTATTCGCGCAGGTCCTGCCGGCCCTCTACGGCTCCGTTTATACTCTGAAATTCGACTTTAAGAAAAGCGGCGGCCCCGCGTTTAAAATCGCTGGACTCCGCGCCCGCTACCCCGATGCTCACCTCGCCCCCATGGAAGAATGGACGAACGTCATCGGCCTGCCGGTGCCCGAAGATACCGTTTATCTCCCGCAGAAAGTAGGCGGCGCCGAGATAAAAATAGAGACCTGGGAATACGGCACCGTTGCTCAGATACTCCACCACGGGTCTTACGAACAGGAGGCTAATTCGGTCGAGCGACTGCACCGCTTCATTATCGATAACGGCTATAAGATAGTCGGCGTACATGAAGAAGAATACCTCACCCGCCCCGATGCCAAAGCCCCCAGGACCATTATCAGGTACAGAGTAAGAAAAAAATAGAAACCCTGGAAGTGTATCTTTTTTCTCCCGGAACTATTGACAACCGCATTATGATATGTTACGATATATCGTTATATATCAAGGAGGGTGTTCATTATGTTTAACAGACACTTCCCGCCGTTCGAACGGCACTCGCGCCTGTTTGAAAAGGGCGACCTTAAATATGTCATTCTTAATCTTCTCAAAGATAAACCGAGTCACGGTTACGAGATAATCCGTGCCATGGAAGATACTTTTCATGGTTTTTACACTCCCAGCGCCGGCAGCGTTTATCCCACGCTCCAGATGCTTGACGATATGGGCTATGTCAGCGCCTCCGAGCGTGACGGTAAAAAAGTATATACCATTACCGAGGAGGGGAAGAACTTCCTGAAGGAGCAGAAGGACGTCATAGAAAAGATAAAAGGCCAGATGAAAGACTGGTGGGGCCCGCGCGACCATAAGGAATTTCACAATTCCATTCATGAACTCAGGAATCTCGGACATCTTATCAGCCGAAGGGCCCATAAGCTGGCACCGGAGAAATGGACAGATATCCGAGAGGCCGTTTCCCGCGCCTGCCGTGAAATTGAAGACATCATGGGGAAAGAATAGAGCCTACGTGCCTGAACACATCATTCAAGTAGAAAACCTGGTTAAAAAGTACGGTCAGCTAGCAGCGGTTGACGACATCAGTTTTAACGTTAATCAGGGCGAAATTTTCGGTTTTCTGGGACCCAACGGGGCGGGCAAGACTACAACCATTAATATCCTGTGCACCCTCGCCAGGCCAACTGCCGGCAAGGCTACTCTTAACGGCTTCGACGTGGTACGCCAGCAAAACGAGGTTCGCCATTCCATCGGCCTCGTCTTTCAGGACTCCAGCCTCGATGACCGCCTCACCGGCCTGCATAACCTGCGGTTTCATGCCATGGTCTATAACGTGCCTGTTTCCGTACGCAATGAGCGCATCGAGCAGGTACTCAAGATGGTGGACCTCTGGGACAGACGCAAAAAATTCGTACGCACTTATTCCGGCGGCATGAAACGCCGCCTGGAGCTGGCCAGAGGCCTGCTGCACTATCCCAAGGTACTGTTCCTCGACGAGCCGACACTCGGGCTGGATCCCCAGACGCGTAACCATATTTGGGAATACGTGCTGGAACTCCGCAAGCGCGAGGGAACCACCGTTTTCTTGACCACCCACTACATGGACGAGGCTGAAAAAGCCAGCCGCATCGCCATCATTGACCAAGGAAAGCTGGTGGCTATGGACACCCCTATAAAACTCAAACGCATGGTAGGCCAGGACATTATAAACGTGAGAACCGACGATAATAGCAAAGCCGCCGAGGAAATTAAGTCCCGCTACCAGACCGAAGTGAGAAAGGACGGTGACCAGCTCACCTTCAAAGTGGACAATGGAGAGGAGTTCCTGCCGGTCTTTATCAAGGAATCCGGCATTAAAATAGCCAGTATCAGCCTGCGCCGCCCCACGCTCGAGGATGTCTTCCTCAAGCTTACCGGCCGGGAAATCCGCGAGGAGGAAGTCGGCGACTCGATTAAGGAGCATCTGAGACAGCAAGGCGGCGGGCGTATGCCTCACTAGGACATAAGAATGAACAATTTAATCGGCGTTTATACTATCTGGTACCGGGACGTACTACGCTTCTGGTATGACAAGGCACGCATGCTGAGCGCGCTGTTATTCCCCGTTTTCTTCCTTTTCATCTTCGGCAGCGGCCTTCAGCGCAGTATCGGCCCGATGGGAGGGGGAGTCGATTTTATCCAGTTCATGTACCCCGGCATCATCGGCATGTCCGTGCTTATGGGGTCGTTCATGTCCGGTGTATCCGTCGTCTGGGACCGGGAGTTCGGCTTCCTGAAAGAGGTGCTGGTGGCCCCCATCAGCCGTATCTCGGTAGCGCTGGGCAGGACGCTGGGCGCGGCCACAGTCGCTACCATCCAGGGGATAATGATACTGGTCCTGGCTCCCGTTATCAAGGTATCCCTTTCAATCTGGATAGTCCTGGCGCTGATACCGCTGATGTTCCTGCTGGCGGCTTCCATGGGCTCACTGGGCATCCTGCTGGCATCGCGAATCAAGTCCACGGAGGCCTTCCAGGCCATCATGCAGATGCTGATGTTCCCCATGATATTTCTGTCCGGGGTCTTCTTTCCCATGCAGGACCTGCCGGGCTGGATGAGCTTTATCGTAAAAATAAACCCGGCTTCCTATGGGGTCGCCGCCATTCGAGGGTTAGTCCTGGGAAATCCGCCGGACTCTCCCTTCACCATATACCTGTTCGGTCACGCTATGACCATCTGGGAAAATGTCATCATAATGGCAGCCTTTGGATTCATTATGATTATCCTGGCGATGTGGTCTTTCGGCCGGCAGGAGTAGCTTTCCCTGAAAATAGAAAAAGCCAGCGAATGGAGTCGAACCATCGACCGGCGGTTTACGAAACCGCTGCTCTACCACTGAGCTACGCTGGCATACCATCGTGGACTTCCCTGTTTTGACGTTCGTTTGACGTTCGAGTCACCCCTGACGGCAGCACTTCATCGAGTA
>JAGLTT010000045.1 GCA_023135135.1 Dehalococcoidales bacterium | reverse complement strand
GTATCGACGATTATCTTGCGTCCGGTGAAACCCGTATCCGATACCGGCCCGCCGATGACGAAACGCCCGGTGCCGTTCACGTAATATTTAGTATCATTACTGATTAAATCCGCCGGGAGCACCTCTTTAATTACGTTGTTAATGATATCTTTTTCAATCCGGGCAAGTTCGACGTTATCATCGTGCTGGGCGCCGATAACGACATTGACGATACGCTTCGGAACGCCTTTGGTATATTCCACGGTCACCTGCGACTTACCATCGGGTCGGAGGTATTTCAGTAATTTATCTTTCCTGACCTGCGCCAGGCGACGGCAGAACTTATGTGCCAGGGAGATGGGGAGGGGCATCAGCTCGGGGGTCTCGTTACAGGCGAAGCCCACCATCATGCCCTGGTCGCCGGCGCCGATTTCATCAAGGTCGCCAGCGCCTTTAGTTTCTTTAGATTCCTGTGATTTACTGACACCCCGGTCAATATCAGCGGATTGTTCTTTGATTGATACCATTACGCCCGCAGACTCGTAGTCGAACCCGTATTCGGGGCGGGTATAACCGATATCGCGGACCACGTTCCTTACTATCTGCGGCACGTCAACATAACAACCGGTGGTAATTTCCCCCATAACGATAACCAGTCCGGTGGTGGTAGCAACCTCACAGGCCACCCTGCCGTACGGGTCTTTTTCCATAATAGCATCCAGGATGGCGTCCGATATCTGGTCGCACATCTTGTCCGGGTGCCCTTCGGTAACCGACTCCGATGTCAACATATAATTTGGAGAAGTGGCAAAGCTATTAGACATCTTCTACCTCCGTTTTTATGAAGCTGATAAGGTTTTTACGTTCCTTCTTCCCAGCTGGCCAGGTATTTCTGCTGTTCTTCCGTCAGCGTATCGATAGCCACACCCATCGCCCGAAGCTTGAGCCGGGCTACCTCTTTATCTATTTTCTCGGGAACCGGGTGAACCTTAATTTCCAGCTTCCCTTTATTCTTAACCATGTATTCAGCGCACAGCGCCTGGTTGGCGAAACTCATATCCATAACGCTGGCCGGGTGTCCTTCCGCCGCCGCCAGATTTATCAGTCTCCCCTCCCCCAATAGGAAAAGACAGCGCCCATCTGCAAGTGTATACTCTTCTACGAAGCCGCGGATGGTACGCTTCTTTTTAGCCATAGCTTCCAAGGCCGGGATATCGATTTCCGCGTTGAAATGTCCGCTGTTAGCCAGGATAGCACCGTCTTTCATCACATTGAAATGGGGCTCATCAATGACGCTCTTGTCCCCGGTAACGGTAATGAAGATATCGCCCACTTTAGCGGCCTCCAGCAAAGGCATTACCTGGTAGCCCTCCATGACCGCCTCCAGGGCGCGGACCGGCTCTACCTCGACGATGATGACATGGGAACCCAGTCCTTTAGCCCTCATGCTGACGCCGCGTCCCGTCCAGCCGTAGCCGCAGACGACCACCTTCTTGCCGGCCCAGAGAATATTGGTGGCGCGGGTAATACCATCGATGGTGCTCTGGCCCGTACCGTAGCGATTATCAAAGAGGTGCTTCGTCTGAGCATCGTTCACCGCAATCATGGGATACTTCAGCTTCCCGGCTTTATGCATGCTGTGCAGGCGGATAATACCGGTGGTAGTCTCCTCGGCGCCGCCGATAACATCGGCGATAAGGTCACTGCGCTTGGTGTGAATCGTGGTGACCAGGTCGGCGCCGTCATCAATCGTGATATGAGGTTTACTGTCCAGGGCGGCATTAATGTGTTGATAGTAGGTATTATCATCCTCGCCCTTGATGGCATTTGTCGGAATACCGTATTCCACCAGTGCCGCCGCCACGTCGTCCTGCGTGCTGAGCGGATTTGACGCGCAGAGCGTAACCTCAGCCCCACCCGCCTTCAGGGTAAGCGCCAGATTGGCTGTTTCCGTGGTGATGTGGAGGCATCCCGAAATGCGAATACCCTTCAGAGGTTTCTCCGCGGCGAACCTCTCCCTGATGAGGTGAACCACCGGCATTTCTCGATAGGCCCATTCGATACGCAGCCTGCCGTCCGCGGCCAGAGACATATCTTTAACATCATAGTTACGAGAGGTCATGAGTTACCCCCTTTGCATTGATTAAACATGATACATCATATTTGAGAGATAATTCAAACAGGTATTTTGGACATATGTCACGCCGTTCCTCTCCGGGCGAGCCATTGCAGTTTCAAAATTCTATATCGGTCTGTCAATACATACTACACTACATGATACAACAGATGGTAGTATTACACAAGTCCAATTTATGGACTTTTGGCGTGGCGAATACCGGTAAACAGCTAGACGATTCCCCAGTCACGGTACCCCTGTCGAATGACCTCTCCGTACTCTTGAGAAGGCTGAGATTCTTCCAGTTGCCCGGACTTGATATAGGTTATCGCCTGGTGTGGCTCGTTGTCCTCATCGAATACGGTTACGTTCAACCGCTCATAGCCGGCTTCGTATCTATCCAGCTGCCTGAGGCATGCTTCGGATACATCGTAGATAGCGCCCCGCACCTTTTCCCCCCGGAACGACTTTATAGTGGCTTTGCCACCCCGCCACTGGCGAGACCAGCCGGTAAATATTATCCTGTAGTTGGGCAAGGTAGCCACGAATACGGGCTTGCTGCCCGGACAGCGCGTCTGCATCTGCTGCTTGCTAAGGTTGCCGGCGTAAGCAAAATAGTACACTTTTATACCTCAAAATAGCTTCGTTCCAATTATAGTACAACTGCATCGTCAATGAAACTCGCAGAGGACAATGGGCTATTTACGGTTGACATCTTGAGGCAATACGTATAACATGATTAGCAGTCATAGATAAGTTCATAACGAATAAGATATGAGTAACTGATAGGGTAAAGTAATGCACAGGTTGCTGGCTGTTATTCTGGCGGGGGGTACGGGGGAGCGCCTGAGCATCCTGTCTCAGGAACGCGCTAAACCGGCGGTTCCATTCGCCGGTAAATACCGCATCATAGATTTTTCTCTCAGCAACTGCGTGAACTCAGGTGTTTACAACGTCATCGTACTCACGCAGTACCAGCCGGTTTCCATTACCGAGCATATCGGCATCGGTGCGCCCTGGGGCCTGGTACCTCCAGACAGGAACATACGGCTGCTGCAACCCTACCTGGCACGTGAAGAAGGCCGGGACTGGTATAAAGGGACGGCTGACGCCGTCCACCAGAACCTTGACCGTATCGAAGCCGAGGATATCGATGAGGTCCTCATCCTCAGCGGTGACCACGTTTACAAGACGGACTACTCAGCCATGCTCGAATTTCACCGGGGAAACGATGCCGATGTTACCCTGGCCGTCACGCGCATGCCGGAAGAAGAATTGTACCGGTTCGGCACGGTAGTTACGGATGAAAAGGGACAGATAACCCGCTTTCAGGAAAAGGTTAAGAATCCGCAGAGCAATCTGGTCAACATGGGCGTCTATATGTTTAATATCGATACTCTCCGGCACTGGCTTGAAATCAGGACGGGGCATGATTTCGGCAGAAACATATTTCCCAAGATGGTAAATAAAGGCCGGATGTTCGCTTACAATTTCGACGGTTACTGGCGCGATATCGGTACCGTGGAAAGTCTCTGGCAGTCCAACATGGAGGTACTGGCGATGTCCCAGTCATTCCTGTCCGATATCGACTGGCCTTTATATACGAGGGAAGCGGAAATCCCCCCGACCAAGGTGGGCGATAACGCCACCGTTACCAATTGTCTGCTTTCCGGCGGCTGTAAAATCGAAGGACACATTGAGCGCTCCATCATTTCACCGGGAGTTCAGGTGGCCGAAGGCGCCATCGTTAAAGATTCGATTATCATGGATAACACCGTAATCGGTCGGAACAGTATTATCGACCGTTCCATACTGGACAAGGAAATAATCATAGAAGCCGACTGCCACATCGGCTTTGGTGACGATTACCGCATCAACCGCACCAATCCCAAGGTTTTAAATACCGGGCTGTCCATTATCGGCAAGCGGACAGTAATTCCTTCCAGCCACAAGATAGGCCGTAACTGTATCATCTACGATAATGTCGTGGAAGGCGATTTCCCCGAGCCCGAGGTAAAGAGCGGCGAGACTATTAAACCGAAACGCAAGCCAATCCGGATAAAAGCTTAAACTCGCTAACGGGCCGGCCGGACTCACAGTCAATTTTTCATGACAAGGGAGCATATGTCCGAATTAAGGCAGGATATCACTACCAAAGAGTGGGTGATACTGGCCCCGGAAAGGGGTAAACGCCCGCAACAAAAGCCGAAAACAAAGCCGGCTTCTGCCAAAGAACTGCCCGGCTGGGATGCTGCCTGCCCCTTCTGTCCCGGTAACGAAAAAGAAACACCGGATGAAGTCTTCAGGATACCCGCCACGGACATACCGTCCGACTGGGCGGTACGGGTAGTTCCCAATCGGTTCGCCGCACTGACAACTCAGGGAGATACCACCAGGACAGAGGAAGGCCCCTTTTCCCGCAAGATGGGCGGTTACGGTGTTCACGAGGTTATTATCGACAGCCCGTCCCACAACACACCCCTGGCATTGATGCCCTACGAGCAGGTAGAGAAAGTGCTGACTGCCTATCATGAAAGGTATAACGCCATAAAGAAAGACCGGAAAATCAAGCACATTACCATATTTAAAAACGTCGGCTGGACGGCGGGGACATCGCTGGCCCATCCCCACTCACAGCTGGTGGCGACACCCATCATGACAATATACTACCACCGTAAGTTCGATGTCGCCCATGACTATTACGCCGATATGGGGAGATGTCTCTACTGCGACATGATTGCCTGGGACTTGGATAAGGGAGACAGGCGGGTTGTGGCCGAGACCAATGATTTTGTCGTCGTCCATCCGTATGCCTCACACGTTCCCTACGAGACCTGGATTCTTCCCAAGGTGCACTGCGCTTCTTTCGGACTGTTTCCAGCTATCCACTTTCCCGAGCTGGCCCGGGTGCTGAAGGACATTGTCTTCTGCCTGTATCAGGGGCTGGATAATCCCGCCTATAACCTTGTTATCGACAGCACGACGACGTATGACGAAGATGACCCCTACTACCACTGGCATATCAGGATATTTCCGAGGCTGACCGCCATCGCCGGGTTTGAAATGGGCTCGGGTATATACATAAGCTCAGCCCTGCCGGAAGAAACAGCCGAATACATGAGGCAGATAGCCGAGTCCTGCCCCGACGATGTATGTATCAGCTTTCACGAACTGAACTAGCCAGCAGCGACCAAAGACCCGGGGCTATCTCAGTTCAAGCAGGCGGGACAATAATTCATCTACCTCCGTAACCGAATTCAGGAAAAATTCGGCGCGGGATGATGAATTCTCTTCGCCCACGTAAATACTCCACCCTTCCGGTCGGTGAAGGGCTTTAAAGGCGTCTTCATCGGTGGTATCGTCTCCCAGATAGACGGTCAGTACCTCTTCCAGTTTGAGGAGAGACATAATTTCACGCCTGATGGACGCCACGGCTTTCCCCTTATCCCAGTCAATCGGCGGTCTGACCTCAAAAACCATCTTGCCCGTGGTGATTTTTATCTTGCCGGCATCAGCTAAAGGCGAAATTACCCGTTTAAAGATAACAGCCACAGCATCCTGTTCCTCTTCCCTGACCAGTCGATAGTGAACGCTCAGACTCAAGGCCTTGTCCTCGACGATAACCCCGGTGATGTTTTCCAGCGCTGCCGCCAGCTGTCCGGCCAGGTCTTTGATCATCGCCTGACCGAGTTCAGCATCCGGGCTGATATAGTCGAGAGCGGGACCTTCTATTTCCAGTCCGTGGTTCCCGGCATAGTAAATGCCTTCGATAGCCGCCATGTACCTGAGTTCTGCCAGGGAACGCCCGCTGATGATACCCACGCTGAAGTCGGACTTCTTCGCCAAGGCAGAGAGCTTGTCCCTGACTTCCTGCGATAGTACCGCATCCCGGGGTCGACCGACAATCGGGGTCAACGTGCCGTCGTAATCGGAGAGGAGCAGGATATGGGACGCCGCCCGACAATCGGCCGAGAAAGTCTGCCATGATTTAAAAAGGTGCTCCACTAGACCCCCGCTATCGAGATAAGTCTGGTGACCATAGAGCCACCCCAGCGGTAGATATTATTGCCGTCGACGATTTCACGCATATTCTTCATGCGGGACCGCCTCTCGGCTTCCGGCATCTCGATAGCCTCTTTAATCTTCGCGGCGAATTCGCCGATGGCAAAGGGGTTGATAAGAAGAGCGTCCTGCATTTCCACGGCCGCGCCGGTGAACCTGCTCAGGATTAAAACACCGTCGCCATCGACCCTGGCGGAGACGTATTCCTTGGCTACCA
>JAGLTT010000044.1 GCA_023135135.1 Dehalococcoidales bacterium | reverse complement strand
ACTGTCTGACCGGCCAGGTCGGTTATTTCATATTGTTCACCATATCTAATTTCGACCATTTTTGTTTTCCTCCTTAGTGTTTGTTAGTTAGTTTAAGTTTGACTGTTTCTATTGCCTTAAAAGTGGGCGGTTCTCCTGCCTGCCCCAAAAGCTGGAGTTCCGACCAACTTGTTTTTTCCTTCATTTACATACTTGACCTCCCTGTTTATACACGATTGCCATATTTAGGTCAGTTCACCTATAAAGGATTTTAAGCGTTCCATTAAGGTATCTTTAAATTCGTTGAATTCTGCCTTGGTTACATAATCATCGGCTTTGCCGGCTCTTTTACCCGCGCCCGCGATGATGGCAGGCAGGCCTCTCTGGGCGGCTTCAATTAAGGCCCGTGCCTGTTCATTGCTTACCAGCTTGTTCAGCACCAGTCTCAGGTTGCGCCGGATGGTCTCCTCGGTGATATCCAGTTTCTCGGCGACCTGCTCGATGGTATTGCCCGCGGCGATGGTGGTCAGGACCTGCGTTTCTTTGGGAGTGAGGCTACCGAGAAGGTTATCGATCTGCTCGTTTACAGCGGTCAGCTCTTCAAACTCGGCGAGTACCATCGAGGCAAGTCCCGGAAGCAGTATTTCTTCCATGATGGGGTAACTGCCCTGGGCGACTACTCTGATGATATCGAGGAGAAATTCGGGGTCGGTATCTTTGGTAATGCAGGCGCTGGCTCCGCTCTTTATAGCGGCAAAGAGCTGTTCTTCATCTTTTTTATCCAGTGTCAGAATCACCGATATCGAGGGGAAATTGCGTTTAATGCGGCGGGTTATCTCGGCGCCGCTGGTCTTGGCATCCTGCATGCTCAGGATGGCGATGTTGGGCGGATTGGTTTCAATAAGGGTAAAGGCTTCCTGGTTGCTGGTAGTCTCACCGATAACCTCAAAATCGTCCTCGCCCGAGAGAATGAAGTGTATACCTTCTCGGAAGAGAACCTGCGGGTCTGAGAGAAATACCTTTACTTTTTCCATCTTTATGCCTCTCTGGTGAGTCCTAGTACTTTTTAACTATTTCCATTGTGACACAGGTTCATAAAGATGCATCTAAGAATCATAAAAATTTCATAAAGATGTCGTAAAATTTTAGTAAAGAATGGAGGGTGGTTTTACGACCGAAGCTGAGGGGCGGATGGGGGGGGCAAAGGGCTGGCGGGCACCTAATTTCCGGTGGGGCGGATGAACTTATAGCCGATGCCGTGCTCGGTGACGATGATGATGGGCGATTCGGCGGTGTCTTCCAGTTTTTGCCTGAGGTGCTGGATGTGGACACGGAGCAGGTCCCTGGCGTCAACGTAGGTATCCCCCCAGACCTTGGTGAGCAGGCTCTCATGGGAGAGTATGCGTCCCTCGTTCCTGATCAGGTAGTAGAGGAGTTTTCTTTCGGTGGAGGTGAGCTTGATAGACTCGCCGCTAATGAGGACTTCATTGCGGTTGAAATCGACCGATAGCTTGCCGCTGGTGAAGGGGCGTTCTTCGTCGGTTACGGCCAGTCCCTGGGCGCGGCGCAGCACCGCCTGCACGCGGGCTATCAGCTCAATGTGGCTGAAGGGCTTGGTGATATAGTCGTCGGCACCGAGTTCAAGTCCTTTAGCGATGTCGGTATCCTCTCCCCTGACGGTTAGCATGAGTACCGGTACGTCGGCAAAGCGGCGTATCTCTTTGAGTACCTGATAGCCGTCCATATCGGGCAAGCCGATATCCAGGATAACAACATCGGGACTCTCGTTTTCCACAAGCTCAATACCCTTCTGGCCGTTGGCGGCGGATATTACCGTGGTGCCGCTCCAGCGTAACTGGAAACAGAGGGAGACGACTTCAATAATTCCGGGGTCATCTTCTATAACCAGAACCTTCATATTGCTCCTTTAATAATTACGTGGGCTGATTTGCGGCTTGCCGCGGTATAAAGAAGGAGAATGTGCTACCCTTACCCTGTTCGCTGTCAACCCAGATACGGCCACCGTGAAGCTCGACTACCTGCTTGGACAGGGCAAGCCCCAGACCAAGTCCAGGGTGGCGTTGCCTGTCCGAACTGAGGCGGCTGTATGGCTTGAATAGCCTGTCCTGCTCTTCTTTAGCGATGCCAATACCGTCATCGTGCACACTTATCATCAGGCCGGTATCCTGTTTGGCCACCTTTACGGCGATATTACCCCCCTCGGGAGTGAACTTGGCGGCGTTGGTCAAAAGGTTGAGTAATACCTGCTCCAATCTCTGTCCGTCTCCCCGTATGATGGGGATGGAATCTGGAAATTCCGTATTAATTTTTTGCTGTTTGTTACGGAGTAACGGGCTTATCTGCATGCATGTCCCGAGAATGAGCGACTTCATGTCCACCGGCTCAAGCTGTAGCTGAAGCTTGCCGCTGCCCGTCTTGACGATATCCAGGAGTTCGGCCAGTCTTGTTTCCAGGGTATTGGAGTTCTGGATGATGGTCTGAATCAGCTTCTGATTGGACCGATCGGCGGTGGTTTCGAGTTCTTCGGCCAGCAGTCCGGCCGCAGCAATAATCGAGGTCAGGGGTGTTTTAAATTCATGGTTGAGAGTGTCGATAAACCTCAGCCATTCCTCTTCTTTGGTTTCCATAGGGGTAATTCTTCCTATGCCTTTACCAGGAGGTGTTGGATTTTAATTAAATGTATCACTTTTTTGGTTGCGTATCAAGTGCCGACCGTCGTCAGGGAGCGACGGGGCTTTCCCTTTCCAGAGGATGATACTACAACCGGATTCGGCAGAGCCTATTTAGACATTCCCTTGGAGATGCTCTTTAAGAGGCTCAGGATGCCGATGATGGAACGCTGCACCTCGGGGGGCTCTTCCGCCAGCATCCTGGCGACATAGGGGTCTAACTGCCGGCTGCTGTAGCGTGAGCCGCTTTCCTCGGCTACGCCGGGGGTCTGGGGAGAGAGAAAGCCGGCCAGGGTAAACAGCTCGTCCTCATCAAAGCCCAGGGGCTTGGCGATTTTGCGCAAAATTCGCGCCGATGGAAAGCGCTCGCCCCTTTCGATGCGTCCCAGGTGCGATGAAGATACACTCGATTCTGCAGCGAGTTCCTGCAGAGTTAACGGTACCGTTATTCTCTGCTGTTTGAGTATTTTGCCTAAGTCATTATTTGCGTAATCCATACTTCTATTATAATTTGCCAAATGGCAAATGTCAACCCTTAAAAGTACTTGTTTGGGCAGCCTGTCCATATTTTGGCTTTTAGTATTGCCGCAATTTTTTCTTGACGGGCTGATACACTGACGATATAATTATTATGTTTATATGGGTACTGTAAAATCGGTTTAAAGTTGAGAGACGTTTCACGCTATATAGTGAGTCCCGGCTTTTTACTGTGTTTGGGGGTATAAGCCGAAATAATGGCGAAAAGTTACGATGTTATCATCATCGGGGGCGGCCCGGCCGGTATCTTCACGGCTATGGAGCTTACCCAGGCCGAGGGGCTGAAGACTCTTCTTATCGAGAAGGGAAAGGATATCAGCCAGCGCCGCTGTCCGGTACGGGACACGGGCAGTTCCTGCGTAGAGTGCCAGCCGTGTAACCTGGTCTGCGGTCTGGGTGGGGCGGGTGCTTTCAGCGACGGTAAGCTGGTGCTCTCTTCCGAGGTGGGAGGTCATCTGGGCGAATACCTTGACGAAAAACACACGACCGGACTGATTAAGTACGTTGACGAGCTATACCTTAAGTTCGGCGCCTCCAAGAAAGTATACGGCGGGGACGGCGCCATCGACAAAGTCAGCCGCAGGGCCAGCCAGTCCGGACTGCGCCTGATACCGATGCGGGTGCGCCACATGGGTACGGAAAACGGTTTTAACGTACTCAAGGCCATGCAGGACTACCTTATGCCCCGCCTGGAGTTCAAGCTCGGTGCTATGGCGTCAAAGGTGCTCGTGAAAAACGGAGCCGTTAAAGGAGTGGAAACCGAGGACGGGGAGAGGTTCCTCTGCAAGTACCTGGTCCTGGCGCCGGGAAGGGAAGGGGCCGACTGGCTATCACAGGAGGCCGAGCGACTTAAATTGACCGTGCAACACAATCCCATAGATGTCGGCGTAAGGGTGGAGGTGCCGGTTACGGTAATGAAAAAATTGACCGACGTTCTCTACGAGGTAAAGCTGGAGTATAAATCGCAGAGTTTTAACGACCGTATCCGGACGTTTTGCATGTGTCCCGCCGGCGAGGTTATCATGGAATCTACCGGAGGCACGGACTCCGTGGTGACGGTTAACGGGCACAGCTATGCCAGCCGGAAGAGTAAAAATACCAATTTTGCGCTGCTGGTGAGCACCGATTTCACCAAGCCGTTTCACGAGCCGATTGCCTACGGCAAGTACCTGGCCAGACTGGCCAATCTTCTCGGTGGAGGGGTGCTGGTACAGCGTTTTGGCGACCTGCTGGAGGGTCGGCGTTCCACTCCTGAGCGTATCGAAAACGGTAAGGTAAAGCCGACGTTGAAGAGCGCCGTGCCGGGCGATTTAAGCTTCGCTCTTCCCTTTCGCCACCTCACCGGCCTGATAGAGATGCTGATGGCCATGGATAAGCTGATGCCGGGCGTGGCATCTCCGGATACCCTGCTCTACGGGATAGAAGTAAAGTTTTATTCCTTCCGTCCGCAGCTTAGTTCCTGCCTGGAGACAGAAATCCGCAACATGTTCGCCGTAGGTGACGGCACGGGGGTCAGCCGGGGGCTGGTGCAGGCATCGGCATCCGGGCTGGTGGCCGCCGTCGAGATAATGGGGAGAATAGAGCAGGGGTGAAAATTCTCAATATGCAGATTAGCCATCTTGACAGGAAGGCCTTCGCCGATTACAATATTATGGCGTGTTTCATTTATATTATGGGACACACGGGCGTTGATTGATTTTGGGGGTAGGGCCGGAAGGGCCGGCGCCCCCTATAATATTGGGATACAAAATTCGGAAGGGATGTGATGCTACTTGGCTGAAGTTACATCTGGAGACGAAGAGAGCTTTGACAGTTTGCTCAAGCGGTTCAACAGGAAGGTGCAGCAAGACGGTATTTTAGCGGAACTGCGCCGCCGGGAACACTATGAGAAACCCAGCATCAAGCGCAAGCGCAAGAAGGCAGCCAAGAAACGCGGTGCTGCCAGGGGCGCCAGAGTTTATCGGCGGTAATAAGTGTCCGCTTAGCGGAAGGCCGACATGTAACGGCGAAAGACAGGTAAACAGGTTATTATGGAACAGGAAGCAGACCTCAAACGCAGCATAACCGACGATATCAAGGGGGCGATGAAGAGCGGGGATACGGTCAAGAGGGCCACTCTCCGCATGCTGGTTGCGTCGATTAACAACGCGGAAATCGCCAAGCAGACTGGCCTGGACAATGCCGATATCCTGGGCATCATCGCCAGGGAAGTCAAGCGGCACCATGAGAGCATCGATGCTTTCAAGCAGGGGAACCGGCAGGACCTGGTGGCTCAAGAGGAAGCGGAGATGGCGATTTTACAGAGCTATTTACCCGAGCAGATGACCCGCGACGATATTGTGGCAGCGGCGCGGGAGGTAATAGGGGCGGTGGGGGCGCAGGGCCCCGGCGACAAGGGCAAGGTGATGAAGGAACTGATGCCCAGGCTCAAGGGTAAAGCGGACGGCAAAGATATCAACGACGTGGTGACAGAGCTGCTGGGGCAGTAGGGCTCTAAAGTCCCCGATAAACATCCCGGCGATGGCCGACGCGGACAATCGTTGCGATTTTCCTTTCATCATCAATGTGATAGACCAACCTGTAATCACCCTCTCGAATACGCCAGAGCTCTGTGCCTCTGATTTTTTCAATGCCTCTTGGTCTGGGGTTCTGCTCTAACCCCTGTATTACCGAGATTATTCTGGAGCGTTCTGGCTCTTGTAATCTGTCGAGCGACTTTATGGCGTTGCGTCGTAGCTCGACTTCATACATGCCGGGCGCCCTTGGATGACGCTAGGTAGTCCCTTAAAGAAACCGTGCCTTCTACTTCACCGAGGGAAGCCAGACCCTCGCGGGTATCAATGTCATCTTCCAGTTTTTCTATAATTGCTTCTGTTAGCCATTCCTTTATAGTCTTTCCCTGCAAGGCGGCAACGGCTTTAACGCGGTTGCGGAGTTCCGGGTCGATATCAAGGAAATATCTTGACCTTTTGGCTAAATTGACCATTTTAACTCTCCATTTGCTATTTATATAGCCATTATAGCCGATATAGCCATGAATGTCAAGGTGTTAAACATAGTTATTTCACTCAGCCAGCGCCTTCCCCAATTCCTCACAAAGTCTTTCGGTTTTCATCCCTGAATCTATCACAGACCACGGTAGTTTCTGTTCCGTGTCCCATTTCTGGTTGAC
>JAGLTT010000043.1 GCA_023135135.1 Dehalococcoidales bacterium | reverse complement strand
AGGCCTGAGTTGGATAGTGCAGAGATAATTCGCGCTAAGGATGAAAGCCTTGAGCATCTGAGGAAGGTTCACGGTGACGATGCCGAAACGCTGATTGCCGATGCCAGGTACGGATTAATCAGCGGGCTGATGAAAGATGTCCTCAAGAAACCCGCTGTCGAGAAGGAAACGGCTACGGACAGGATTGACCGGCTGATACTTCACCGGTGGCTGGGTATTCCTATCTTCCTGGCGATTCTCTACGGGGTATTTCAATTTACCTTTGTTGTTTCCGGACCTTTAATAAACTGGATTAACGCGGGGCTGGACTGGTTGGCAGGGCAGTCCTCGGGGATATCACCCGCCTGGTTAAGCTCGCTCGTGTCCGACGGAATTATTGGCGGAGTGGGCGCGGTTCTGTCCTTTATTCCCATAATTTTCCTGCTCTATATCGCCCTTTCTATCCTGGAAGATACCGGCTACCTGTCGAGGGCGGCATTCGTCATGGACCGCTTGATGCACAGAATCGGCCTGCACGGTCGTTCCTTCGTTACGCTGATGCTGGGCTTCGGGTGCAGCGTTCCGGCCATAATGTCGGCCCGCACCATTGAGAATCCTCGGGACAGGCTGGTGACTATACTGGTTACTCCCCTGATGTCCTGCGGCGCCAAGCTGCCCGTCTATGCGCTGTTAGCCGCCGCCTTCTTCACGGCTTATCAGGGGCTGGTGGTCTTTTCCATGTACGCTATCGGGATTGTCCTGGCTATTCTGCTGGGCTGGCTCTTCCGCAAGAAGCTGGTTTCCGGTGAAAGCGGGCACTTCGTCATGGAGTTGCCTCCGTACCGGCTTCCGACGGTTGTTACCGTGCTGGCCCACATGTGGGAGCGCGGCTGGGCTTTCCTATCGCGCGCCGGGACCCTTATTTTCGGAGCGGTGGTACTCATCTGGCTTCTGAATTATTTCGATGTCCTGGAGCATATCGGCAGGGCTATTGCCCCCATATTCTCGACGGCCGGATTCGGACAGTGGCAGTCGGCGATAGCCCTGGTATTCGGGGTGCTGGCCAAGGAAGCGGTCATCGGGGCTTTCGGCACCCTGTTAGCCGGCACCGAAGCCGCGGGCGGGTTCGGGAGCATTATCGGTATTCAGCTCGGCTGGACGCCGCTGGTGGCCTTCGCCTTTATGACCATGATTCTGCTCTATATTCCCTGCGTGGCCACGCTGAGCACCATTAAGAAAGAAACCGGCTCGTGGAAGTGGACACTCTTTACGGTTGCTTATACACTGGCACTGGGCTGGGTGGTAGCCACCCTGATATATCAAATCGGCAGTCTCTTCTTATAAAAGAATAAAACGCGGGCATGGGAGTACATCATGCTTTCTGAAATATTAAAGGCATTCAGACAGACCGGAGGGCCGCTGGACCTGAGCAAGTTAAGCCGGCAGCTGGGTGCCGAGCGGAGCGCCTTGGAAGGGATGCTGGAGCTGCTGGTGCAACAGGGTAAACTACGTGAAGTCAGGCTCGGTTCGGAGGACTGCATTCATTGCGGCGGCCGTTCGGACTGCGCTTATTTACAGGCGGGAAATATTATGGGAAAAGTCTACGAACTGGTGGGAAACCCCGGTGAAGGAGGTTAAAGATGGCGAAAACGGATGAAAACCTGAAAATAGCTTTCGCCGATGAAAGCCAGACAAATATCGAGTATCTTGCCTACGCACATCAGGCTATTAACGAAGGGCTGACGGAGATAGCGCAGCTTTTCCGGGAAGCGGCCGGCGCCGAGGTAGTGCATGCCCTCGCTCACCTTAAAGTCATGGATGTCGTTAAGACCACGCGGGAGAACCTGAAAGAGGCGGCCGAGGGTGAGAACCTCGAAATTATTTCCATGTACCCCAAGTTTATCAGGGAGGCGGAAAAGGAGGGGAGGCAGGATGCCGCCCAATCTTTCCGGATAGCTTTCGAGCGGGAAAAGCATCACCGCGACATGTTCCGGCAGGCTCTCAAGCAGATGAAATAACTCTACAATTGACGTATGAGTATTCTGGGGATATGATGAAAGCAATTGCAATGCGGAGTTCTTGAATTATGTCAGATTTACAGCAGCGAATCAGTGATTTAGCACAGTGGATGCTGGAGTCGAAATACCTGGTTGTCTTTACCGGTGCCGGTATCAGCACGGAATCGGGACTGCGTGATTTCCGTGGGCCGGACGGACTCTGGACGCGCCGTGATAAAGGACTCTCAACACCGCAGCAGGATTGGTCTTCAGTCGAGCCGAACTCCGGTCATGTGGCTATTTACGAGCTTCAGGACCTGGGCAAGCTGGCCTTCCTCATCTCCCAGAACGTGGACAACCTGCATTTGAAATCAGGCATTAAGCCGGAACTGCTGGCGGAGTTGCACGGTAACCTCACGAAGGTGCGCTGCACCGAATGTGAATTTAAAATGGACAGGGTCGAGGGCGAGAGGGAATGCCCGCTATGTGGCGGCAAGCTGGTATCCACCGTGGTCGATTTCGGCCAGTCGCTGCCTGCCAAAGACCTGGCGGAATCCTACGAGCATTCGCAGAAGTGCGACCTTTTTATCGTCGTTGGTTCCAGCCTGGTGGTTACCCCGGCGGCGGATATGCCCCGGGTGGCGTTACAGGCAGGGGCAAGACTGGTTATCATCAACCAGGGCGAGACTCCTTTCGACGAGCAGACTCACCTGCGCTTTTCCGAGGCTATCGGCGAAGTAATGCCGCCGGCGGTGGAGCAGTTGAAAGCTCTTATAGCTAAAGCCTCTTAGTCCTCCCGCCATTCGTAAACCGTACTCGACCAGACGCGACTTACGGCGTCTTCCAGCACCGCCTGTCGCGGCTCCGGTATATCCAGTAAAGGCGGCAGGGTGGGTGTATCGAGCTTCCCGATAAATGAGCACTGTTTCTGTAATAGCTGTATGGTGGTGCGGGCGCCGCCATAGACCATATAGTCCAGCGACTTTACATAAGGTTCTATCCGTTCTCGGCTGCGCTGGCAAACACGGGTAAGGAAGTACTCTATCTGTTTGTCCCGGTGACGTTCGAACCGGTGCGCCGATGAGCCACCCTTGTGGTGACGCCCGTGAATAAGACCCGTGCCGACCTTACTGCTTACCAGTTTTTCACCTTTACAGACGCCGATGGCGTATGAACCCAGGCGTACCAGCACCAGGGCAATCAGGCGGTCGCGACTGAGCAGCGACTGTAGCGATTCGGTTTCCAGGGAATGGATTACCTGTTGTTCGGCAACCGGAAACGGCGGCAGGATAACAAGCTTTCGTTCGGGGCTCCATAAAATAACGGTGCCTGTTTTAGAACCTCCGGCGATTTTGATAAGCTCCGCGATTGCATCCGGTGGTTCGGGCACTTCTTTCAGCGCATTATCAAGCTCGGTGGCGGGGAGGTGGGGTGGCAGATAGAGCGAAACGGCTTCATTGCCGGGAGCACCGGCCAGTTCGTCGAGGAAGTCCGGCATCCTGGCCCGATTGATAATCCGCTTTCTGGATGTAAGTGTCAAATCTCAACCCCCCGCTACAGCCGGACAACGGTGGCGCCGTCTCCGCCTTCGTCACGCTCTCCGACCCGGAAAGATTTTACCAGCGGGTGTCTGGTGAGAAACTCCCGCACGATGCTTCGTACCGTGCCCGTGCCGATACCGTGGATAATGCGGGCTTCCGTAAGGTTGGATTGCGCCGCATCGCTGAGATAAGTATCGAGAGTCGCCTCAACCTCGTCGGCACGCTTACCGCGCAGGTCAAGCTCAAGCGGGGCCTGCCTGGCGACAGGCTGGGTTCCTGTCGTGAATACCGTTTCCTGCGGTCCTGCCGTTTTAATCACGCTGTCCAGGCCGAGTCTCATCTTCGTTCTTCCCGACTGTACTTCTATCTCCCCGGACTCTTCCGAAATCGAAAGCACCGTGGCTGTAAGACCGGCTTCTTTTATCCGGACGGTGTCTCCGGCTTCTATATTACCGGCGTCCGTTTCTGATATTACTCCCGCTCGGGGCTGCCAGGCTTTGCTGTCCAGTTGCTCGCGCACTCCGGCGAGAGTACGTCTGGCCTGCTCGGTACTGGCGGCGGATTTTTCCTTCCTTAGCTCCACGGCTGCCTGCCGGATTTCTCTATGCAGTTCCGCTGCCTCGCGGACAATCGTGTCTCGTGCTTCCTGTATCGCTCTTTGTTCCTCGGTCTTGAGTCGTTCGAGCTCGCTGTTTAACTCGCTATTACGCCGGGTAAACTCGTCCCGCTCGTTCTTTAATTCGCGCTCAAGGGAGGCTATTTTCTGCTTCTCCGCCATCAGAGTGGCCAGCAGGGTCTCGAGTTCCTGGCTACCTTCCATCAGCGTGCTCCGGGCATCTTCGATGATTTCGGTGGGAATGCCCAGTCGGGCGGCCGTAGCCAAGGCGTTGCTGCCGCCGGGAATCCCTACCGTCAGGTGGTAGGTGGGCGTCAGCGTCTCTGCGTCGAACTCCAGCGAGGCGTTCTCCAGTCCGGGGGTGGTATGAGCAAAAGCCTTGAGGTCGCTGTAATGCGTGGTAGCTACCGTCAGCGTCCCCCGGTCGAGAAAGTATCGTAATACGGCTTGAGCCAGGGCCGAGCCTTCGGCGGGGTCGGTACTCGTCCCCAGTTCGTCGAGGAGCACCAGGCTTTTCCCCGTAGCCCCCCTGATGATGCGGACGACGTTACCAATGTGCCAGCTGAAGGTGGAAAGCGTTTGCTCGATGCTCTGCTCGTCGCCGATATCCGTAAAAACGCCGTCGAACAGCGGCAACTGACTCTCTTTCGCAGCCGGAATCGGCATGCCTGCCTGCACCATCAGGCTGAGAAGCCCGATTGTCTTGAGCGTTACCGTTTTGCCTCCGGTATTGGGGCCGGTAATTACGATTATAGAGAAGTCATGCCCCAGTTCTAAAGAGAACGGCACGGCTTTATCGCCGAGTAGCGGATGCCGCGCATCTACGAGCTTCAGAAAGCCCGTCTTTTTCTTTGCGGTTGCTTTAAGATTGGTGTCCGGCTTGATAATTTCCGGTTCGACGGCTTTTATCCTCCGGGCGTACCTTGCCTTGGCCAGTACCAGGTCGAGCTCGGCCACCAGTTCGATACTCCGGGAGATATCCTCGCTGTTTGCCCCTACTTCGGCGCTCAGCAGACGCAGGATTCTCTCCGTCTCGCGCCTTTCTTCAATTACCAGTTCCCGTATGGCATTGCCCAGCCCCACGGTAACGGTGGGTTCCATGAATACCGTGGCGCCGGTGTTGGATATATCATGGACGATGCCCTTGATTTCGTGGCGGGATTCCATCTTGACGAGGATGACGTAACGTCCCTCCCGCTCGGTAATGATGTCTTCCTGGAGGATGCGATTGCCCCGCGGCGACCTTACAATGGTTTCCAGTTTTTCCAGTATCTGCCCGCGGGTTTCCCGTAGCTGCCGGCGTATATCGGCCAGGGCGGGCGAGGCCGTGTCCAGTACTTCACCGGCCGGGTCCAGGCAGCTGCCGATGTCTTTCTCAATCTGGCGTAGCTCGACGATGTCTCCGGCCATTTCCCAGAGCAGCGGAAAATCTTCCGAAACGCTATTAAGATAGCGCCTTAGTTGGTGCAGGGCGGCTAGAGTCTGCTGGATTTCTAGGAGGCTCAGCGGTTCCAGGATGCCTTCCAGAGCGGCCAGCCGTGCCTTTTCGCGGATGTCCAGCACGTTCCCGATGGCGAATCCCTGGTCGAGCCCGAGCAACTGGCGGGCTTCCGACGCCTGCTTAAGCAGCCGGGAAATTTCCTCATAGTTGCACTGCGGATGCAGGTTGTCAGCCAGTTCACGGCTCGCTGAAAACGAGGTATATCCGGCCAGTATATCCCGTATCCGTGGGAACTCCAGCATTTCAAGGCTTTTATTATCCATAACGCAGGTATATTATAGCATGCTGGAGAGCGTTGCGGGATATTCCGGGAACAGAACGGAGCCTGACCCTTGTCAGTTTATTAAGGGTTCTGGAACTCTCTGGCCAGCTCTCCCATTACCTTATCGTGCCGGGCGAGAAATTCCTCCCGGGTGTCCGTATATGACGGCAGGACCCATTCCATCTGGTTCAGGTTCTGGGTGATAACCGGCAGCCAGTTATACGGGATGGATAACAGGAGAAAACCCTCCGGATATACCTTCCTCGATTTCATACCGAAGGTCAGACCGGTGGGCACGTAATTGATATTGCCGCTCTGGTACGGATAGGTAAAGAGCCAGGCGCATGCCCCGACCATCGATATCTTACTCGACCAGATTTCACCCGTGGAATAGCTTATCGCCCTCATCACTATTTCGGCCTGACCGGGAGGAGCGATGATGAACAGGAGGTCCGGCTCAAAGTTTAACTTGTCCAGCCTGGCGAAAGCGACGTAGTTGACCACGCCCCTGGAGAATGTCGGCGATTGTTTGTTCATCTTGCCGTTGGCGCGCGGCTCCTGGAAGATGCCGTATTTAATTCCCACCTGTCCGCTTTCCGCTATCGGCGAGGGGTCTTCCATTCCCAGCGTCGACCTGCCGCCGCAGTTCTCATTGTCTTTGGTAATATAAAAAGGTTTGTCTCTATCCTGTGCTTCCTTAATCATTTCGCACAGAGCCATG
>JAGLTT010000042.1 GCA_023135135.1 Dehalococcoidales bacterium | reverse complement strand
CGGGCGTACAGCACGGGCCGTTAATCATCAGGAATGTGGTGAGGCCTATCTTCCATTTCACGGCCGGGGACTGCGAGATATACGAATAGAATACCGGGCAACTGATACGTGAACAATCTCAACTTAACCCAGTCTGACCGGCGGCGGGGGGAGGTTGAACTTTTCCGGTTCCTGAGTCGGTGACTTACTCTTTCTGCTAAAATCGAGCAAAATGGGTATGAGCAGTCCTACGGTCAGGAACAGGGTCAGCACGTCGGTTACCGGAAACGCCAGCCATACACCGTCTATTCCCCAGAACTGCGGGAATATGAGTACCGTGGGAAGCAGGAACAGGGCCGACCTCGCCAGGGAGGTGGTAATCGCCTGAATTACCTTGCCGATTGCCTGGAAGATGAGCTGACCGACCATCATCAAGCCTATTAAGGGCATTACCAGAAAGACGCGCTTGGCAGCGTAGACACTTACATTAATAAGCTCGGTATCGGTAGTGAAGATACGCAGGAACGTTTCCGGGGAGAAATACAGGGCAACAAAGGCTATACAACTTATGGCACTGGCGTAAGTAACGGCAATCCTGATTGCCCTTAAAGTCCTGTCAAAACGCTTGGCGCCGTAATTGAAACCGAGTATCGGCTGGAGACCCTGTCCGATGACCATGCCCGGCATCAGGGCGAACATCATGATACGGTGAAGAACGCCGAAGGCCGCTATATGAATATCTCCTCCATAGGAAACGAGTAGCCTGTTGACAAAAACAGAGGCAATGCTCCCGGCGACAATCATGGACAGGGCAGAGACTCCGATGGCGAGAATATCTCTCATTATCCCCCACTGAATAATCAGGTTTTTAGGAAGCAGCCTGAGGAAGCTCTTTTTAGTAAGATGATAGCTCAGGAAGTAGAGGGTGGAAACAAACTGGGCTATCACCGTTGCCAGGGCGGCTCCCTGGACTCCCATGTCCAGAAGTATAATAAATACGGCATCGAGCACTATGTTCAAGCCGGCACCGATAATCATGCCTATCATGGGGACGCGGGCATTCCCCTCGGCTCTTATCAGGGTATTCATCGACATGGAAAAGGTCATGAAAAACATGCCGAAGAGAATTATCCTCATGTAGTCGCGGGCAAAGGGGAGGATAGTATCAGATGCGCCCATGAGCCTGAGCCAGAAGTCGACATTGGACAGGCCGACTATCATGACTATGGCAGATAGTATGATGGTGCCGCTGAAGGCGTTACCGAGGGCATGTTCCGCCCGGGGTATGTTATTGGCCCCGATTAATCTTGATATGAGCGATGCGCCGCCCATCCCCATCATCTGCCCGATGCCCATCGAGAACATCTGGAGCGGAAAGACTATGGAAAGACCGGCGATACCCAGGGGGCCGACGTACTGACCGATAAATATGGTATCGACGACGTTGTACAACGTCATGACGAACATGCCCAGGAACGCGGGAAGGGTCAGCTTTAACATCAGCCCACCGATTCGGTCGTCATCAAGTACATTGCGATTTCGACCGTCCATCATGCTATGCGTCATAGAGACACCCCCGGCAGCTAGTCAGTCACCCGGCTGCCTTCTGTCGTGTTCAATAATTGACCGGCGGGTAAGGGGCCTGAATTCTCCTGCTTTTGCGATGTAACCGCCTGTCTGAGCTTCTTGATAAGGGGATAAATGAGGGCCAGTGTCAATAAGAAGGTTAATGCGTCGGCGAGGGGGAACGCGAGCCATACGCCTTCAAGCTGCAGGAAACGCGGTAAAATGAGTACCAGCGGTATCAGGAACACCACCGGTCTCACGATAGCCGTAATAAACGACTCTACAGCCTTGCCAACCGATTGGAAGACCAGCGAACCGACCATCAAGAAACCTATCATGGGCAGGACCAGGAAGATACGCTTGGCCGCGAAGGCGCCCACGCTGATAAGTCGTGCGTCGCTGGTGAAAATACCGATAATCGGCTCGGGAAAGAAATAAAGAACCAGAAAACCAACCATGGAGAGCGCCGTGGCGGCGATAATCGCCATAGTGATACCTCTCAAGGCCAGGTGATAACGCTTGGCCCCGTAGTTGAAGCCCAGTATCGGCTGGAGTCCCTGGCCGATGACCATACTGGGCATTATGGAAAACATCATGAGGCGCTGGATAATGCCAAAAGCCGAGAGGGCATAATCGCCGCCGAAACTGACAATCATTCTCATTAAGATTATAGCGGATATACTGCCGGCTACGGTACGCACAAACGAAGCAACGCCTATGGCGAAGATTGATTTCAGTATTTTGAAATCGGGGACGAGGTTGCTCGTGCGGATTTTCAGGTAGCTGTTCCCGGTGTAATAGTAGCTCAGAAGGTATACCATGGCGACAACCTGTCCTATCACAGTAGCCAGGGCAGCTCCCGTTACGCCCATTTTCAGCCATATTATGAATATAGCGTCCAGTATGATATTAAGCCCGGCGCCCATTATCATGGCGGTCATGCCGACACGGGCATTGCCCTCCGACCGCACGAAGCTGATGATGGCCATGCCGGAAATGGCGACAATGGTGCCGGCCATGGTAATAGTCAGGTAGTCCCTCGCGTAGGGAAAGACCGCTTCCGAGGCGCCGATAAGCCTGATCCAGAAGCCTAAAAACGGCAGGATAACGACAGTGACCAGCAGGGATAAAATTATAATAGCGGTTATGCCGTTACCCAGAGCGTGTTCCGCCCTGGCATTATCACCGGCCCCGATTAACCTTGAAATCAGCGATGCCCCACCCAGGCCTACCATCTGCCCGATGCCCATCGCCAGCATTTGAAGCGGGAAACTTATGGAAAGCCCGGCGATGGCGAGCGGGCCAACGAATCGACCGATAAAGATTGTATCGACCACGTTATACAGGGTCATGACAAACATGCCGAATAAAGCCGGCATGGTCAGTTTCACCAGCAACCGCCCGATATGGTCGCTGTCAAGTACATTACGATTTTGTTGTTGCGCTTTTTGCATAGAGTTATTCACACTTCCTTGAAGGTATTACTGTAACAGAGGGATATTGGGTCCGTTTACTGCAGTTTTAACAGCGTGTCTCGCAGAGTTCTTAACGAATGGGATAAATCTTCGATTTCTCCATCTTCGAGGCAGGATATATATTCCCGTACAGCGTTTATTATATTGTTCTCATGTATTTCCAAAATTTTTCTTCCCTTATCAGTGAGGGCAATATTCAGGGTCCGCCTGTCGGTGGAATCCATTTCTCTTTCCACTAAATTCAAGCCCACCAGCTTGTCTAAAAGGTGGGTCATCTGAGCTTTGGCTATCAGTAATTTACCGCCGATTTCGGCGGGGTGCAGGGTGCCTTCTTCCTTGAGCACCATCATAATTTCAAAATGAGGGAACTTAATATCAACGTCGATATCGGCAAGGGTAGCGTTAATCAGTTTCTTGCGTATAATTCTGAAAACAAGCGACGGTATAGAGAGTAAATCTACGGCAACTCCGCCCAGAATATCGCTTCGCATCTCAAATTTCCTCCTGTTAACTCCGTCAGGTCGTTAGTATATATACTTAATAATATATTATTTCAAATGTATATAAACTATATAGTTTATATTATAAACTATTATATTAGAAAAGTCAAGGGCTTTTTTGTCAGGGTTCGCTTGGCATTCGGTTAATGGTTTTACCTATTTGGGGAGAGGGGAAAAGGATTGTTAGCAGGAGATTGCTTCGTCGACTGCGTCTCCTCGCAATGACAGGTGTGGGGCGGCTTGGGTGGGAAAAGATATCATACGAGAGGAGGAGGGCTGGCTCCGTTCAGCCGAGCATGTACAACATGAAGGGGATACTGGCCAGGCTGATTAATGTCGTGAGGAAAACCACGCTGGAAACCATCTCCGCTTCGTTCCGGTATTTGGTGGCCAGGATTACCGACGTAGCCGCCGCGGGCATGGCCGAGTCCAGTATAACCACCGACCGGAATACGCCGGTGATATTGAGAGCGTTGACGATGCCCAGGCCAATCGCCAGACCCACCCCCATACGCAGGAAACAGGACAGTAACGTCGTCGGGAGAGAGGCTAATTTAACCCCGGAGAGATTGTGCCCCAGTACGATTAAAACGAGTGGTATGGCCATCATGGCGACAAAATCAAGCGAGCTGACCACCAGCTCGGGGACTCTGACATTCAGGAAATTCAGCAACAAGCCTATAACAGCGGCGTAGATGACCGGCTGGCTGAGCACCTCTTTCACATTGTCTTTCCACCGCTTCCCGGCCATGATATACACACCCAGACTGTACATCAGGATAACATTTGGAATATAGAACAATGTGGCGCCCACCAGTCCCTCCGCCCCATACGCCAGGTATATTACGGGAAACGGTATGTTTACCGTATTCATCATCGATATCGATACATAGAGACCGGAATGCTTCTGCTTGATGAGCTTGAACACGAGCCAGGCTATCAGCATACAGCCGAACATAATGACAAGGGAAGAGGCCCACATCTTGGCCGCATCCAGTAGAATTATTTCTTTATTAAGCAGGGTGACGAGTACCAGAGCGGGCACGCCGATATAAAGAGTGATATCCACCACGGGAGCCATGTTGATTCTGGTAAATTTGCCGACCAGGTATCCCAGAAAGATAGCGAAGAACGTGGGCAGGACTATGTCAATGATATTGGGCATTACAATATAAATCATACAAAATAATGCGCCACTTAGTCCATTACCGCGGCAAGCTGGCGTCTTACCGCTTGCAGGTGCTATCATGATAGTCAGCAAGGAGGCAAACGGTGGATATCAACCTGACTTTCATGGGGGCAACCCGCGGCGTGACCGGTTCCCGCTACCTGTTAGAGGCGAACGGTTTAAAGCTGCTGGTGGACTGCGGCCTTTACCAGGAAAGGAAGTTCCAATACAGAAACCGGGAGCCGTTCAAAGTCCCGCCGCAGGAACTCGATGCCGTCCTGCTGACCCACGCCCACCTGGACCACTGCGGCCTGCTCCCCAAACTGGTCAAAGAGGGATTCCGGGGCAGGATAATCTGCACTCCGGCTACCGCCGACATCACCGGAATCATCCTCCTCGATTCGGCTAAAATACAGGAAGAAGACGCCGCCTACAAGAAAAAGAGGCACATGCGGGAAGGGAGACAGGGTCCCTATCCCGAAATCCCACTCTACACAATTGCCGACGCCGAGGCAACATTACCGCTGTTTGATACCATCGATTATAACGCGCCGGTAAGCATCGGCGAAGGTATTCAGGCCACCTTTCACGACGCCGGCCATGTACTGGGCTCATCCATGATAAAGCTGGTAATAAGCCAGGGAGAGGAAAAAAGGAGTATCGTCTTCTCCGGGGACATCGGCAGGTGGGACCGTCCGATGCTGCAGGACCCGAGCTTCTTCCGCAGGACCGACTATATCGTGATGGAGTCCACCTACGGTGACCGGGAACACGAGGGCTCGAATGAAATCGGCGACGACCTCGCGGAAATAGTAAATACAGCCTTCAGGGTCGGCGGCAAGATTATTGTCCCCAGCTTCGCCCTGCAGCGTGCCCAGGAAATAATGTACTATCTCAACATCCTGATACTGGAAAAACGCATACCGGACCTGAAGGTGTACCTAGACAGCCCGATGGCGATAAGAATTACCGGGGTGTTCAAGCGCTACCACGAGCTGTTCGACCGGGAGATGAAGGAGTTATTAAGTCAACGCCAATCGCCTTTCGACTTTTCCGGCCTGAAAATGGTGGTGACCGCGAGAGAATCCAAAGCCCTGAACAGCATCAAGGAAACGGTCATGATTATAGCCGGCTCGGGGATGTGTACCGGCGGCCGGATAAAGCATCACCTGGTCAACAATATCTCGCGACCGGAAAATACGATAATCTTCATCGGCTACCAGGCGAAAGGCACGCTGGGCAGACATATCGTAAACGGCGCCAGGAGGGTGAGAATTCACGGGCAACAGCACCCGGTCCGCGCCCGGATAGCTCAGATACATGGCTTCTCGGCGCACGCCGACAGGAACGGCCTCCTGAAATGGCTTTCCAAACTGGCGGCAGAGCCCAAGCATATTTTCATTACTCACGGAGAGAAGCAAGCCGCCGAGCAGTTCAGCACGTTCTTGAAAGAAAAAACCGGCTACGAAACATCGGTGCCGGCATACAATACCAGAGTACGGCTGGAATAAAGGTGTTTATATTATCAGGGAGGGACCATGCACGACGAATATGAAATTAATAAACTTGCCAAAGAAGAATCGTGGCGGATGTTCCGCATCATCGGAGAGCTGGTGGAGGGATTCGACAGCCTGGCCGATATCGAACCGGCCGTGACGATATACGGTTCCGCCCGAACACAACCCGAGGACGAGATATATACGCAGACCGAGGAAATCGCTTATCTACTCGGCAAGGCAGGCTTCAATATCATGACGGGCGGCGGCCCCGGCGTCATGGAAGCCGCCAATAAAGGGGCGAGCCGGGCGGAGGTAAAGTCGGTCGGGCTGAACATCCAGCTGCCCCAGGAGCAAGTGTGCAACGATTACGCCAACCGGTCAATAACGTTTCATCATTTCTTCGTGCGCAAGGTAATGCTGGTGAAATACGCCTCCGCCTTCATCATTATGCCCGGCGGGTTGGGCACACTGGACGAAGTAACCGAGGTACTGACGCTAATACAAACGGAAAAGATAAAGCCTTTCCCGGTGATAT
>JAGLTT010000041.1 GCA_023135135.1 Dehalococcoidales bacterium | reverse complement strand
GTTGATTCCTGCCCGTTGTATATTCCCGACGTAGCTTCCGGGTCGCTGGACCAGAAGACAATCATCTCGGTGTTTTTCAGGGCATCCTCAAGAAGGTCGTACTGTTCCGGAATTCCCAATCGCCAGGAAAACCCCCAGGTGTGCATGGCTCCCCAGTGCCAGCCTTCCCAGCTATCAGGATTATGTTCGGCGTATATAGCGCCGAGGATTGCCATGAATCTGGCGTGGGCGCTGAATCTATACCCGATATTGCCCCAGTTGTGGTGTGAAGAGGTGGTGGTTAAAATGGCTCCGGGTCCACAGGTTTGATTGATGCGTTGTATTTCGCCGGTGAGAATATCTAAAGCTTCATCCCAGCTGATTTCCATATACCCTGAGCTACCCCGGTTGCCGGTTTTCCTGTCCCCGTCAGGACTGAAGTCCACTCTTTTCAGGGGATGAAGAATCCGGCTACCGGCATAGGTCCTTGACCTCTCGGCCAGTGTATACGGGGAAACCATGGCTGTTTTCGGCGGGGAAAATTGCTTGCCACGTGCTTCAATGACCCAGGGCGCAGCATCGTTATCATCGAGCACCAGGGGTTCAATACGCGTTATTTTCCCATCCCTGACGTACACGTTGACAGGCCCGCCGGTGGTGCAGCTGGTAAAGACCTGTTCTCGTTTTTTATTACTGGTCATGCAACTCCCTCAATATTTAATGACCGGGAAGCCTGTTTAAATCATGGTTGCGCCGCCGTCAACAGCCGGATAAAGCACGGCGCCGGCCACCTCTTCAGGGAGTCCCACTCTTCCCAGGGGCACGATGTCTGACGCGTGTTCTCTGGCTTCACCCGTAAAGACCTTATTAAATCCCGGGGTATCGATAGGGCCCGAACTGATGCAATTAACGTTAATATTATGGGCCGGACTTTTCCAGCCACGACTCAAGGTACATGTATGCCGACCAGCCGCCATCGACGACGATAGTCTGACCGACGATGTACTTCGACTCCTCAGAGGCCAGGAAAACAACGGCGTCAGCTATCTCTTCGCATTCTCCCAGCCTGCCGGCAGGCGTTCTATTCGCCAGCTCTTTTTTATTATATACTCCCTTTGCCAGCAAATCTGTGACCAGTTGTGTCTTTATATACCCCGGGGCAATAGCATTGACATTGATATTGTATCTCGCCCACTCGCAGCCCAGGGTTCTGGTAAGTTGTATTACCCCGGCCTTGGCGCTGCCGTACGATACCCTCTCCGGGAAAGCGCCTATCCCGTTCACAGAGGCGATATTAATAATCTTGCCATTTTTCTGCTTTATCATCTCTTTGCCCGCCGCCTGGCTGCAGAAGAACACGCCTGTCAACATCACATCGATACCCTGTCTCCAGCGTTTTTCTTCTAATTCTTCAGAGGCACCGACGACGGACATGCCCGCGTTATTTACCAGAATATCAATCCTGCCGAACTCATCCACCACCTTTTTAATCATTTCATCAACTTGCCCTTTATCAGACACATCAGCCTTGATGGCTAAAGCATCTCTACCGCTGTTCTTGAGCTCCCTGGCAACACTTTCAGCAGCCGGCAGGTCTATATCACTGATAACAACCCTGGCTCCCTCTTCAGATAATCGGCGAGCTATTGCCTCGCCGATTCCTCTACCGGCGCCGGTAACTAAGCTGACTTTATCCTTTAATCTCATTTACCACTACCTCCTCAATCATTTTCCGTGATAAAAAACCATTCTAAGACTTATGGAATCGCGCCCTGCTCCTTAAACTGTGCCATATCTTCCCAGGTATAGCCATGTTCCAGCAGAACTTCTTCAGTATGGGCACCAAGCTGCGGCGCTACCCACCTTATCTCAGCAGGAGTATCGGTAAATTGCACGGGGCTGTTAAGCAGTCGCGCTTTACCCGCCACGGGATGCTCAATATCTGTATAAAAATTATTTACTATGGCCTGTTCATCCTTTAGAATTTCGCTGATTGTCTGGTTGCCGCTGACGATAAGGTCATTCGCCCGGAATTCCTTCTCCCACTCCGGCCAGGTCTTGGAAGCAAGGATTTCATCCAGTAGCGCAATCATTTCCTCAGCGCGTTGCTCCCTGCTTTCCATGGTGGCATAGCGGGGGTCATCTATCCATTCTTCCTTGCCAATTGCCTTGCAGAATGGCTCCCAGTAGTCCTGATTGGGATGACACATCATGCACCACCTCCCGTCTTTACATCGATATGAGGTGTACATAGGATTCGCAGCGCGTCTTCTGTCCCACTTGGGTTGTGGATGACCATAAAGAGCGGTCTGAATATCCAGCCCCAATGTCCATGCGGCGGTATGGTATAAAGAGAGCTCCAGACCCTGCCCCTTGCCCGTCCTCTGCTTATAGTAGAGGGCAGCAAGAAGTCCACTCGTTATATGGGCTGATGCCACTAAATCCATCATACCCGGACGCTGGATTGGAGGAGGGCTATTCGGGTCAGCGCTTACTAAATCCATTAGCCCGCCATATGACCAGGCCGCCACATAATCGTAACCACGGTCTTTCGCTTTGGGACCCTTTGACCCATATCCAGTAAGCAGGAAGTGAATAAGACCCGGATACCGGTCTTTGAGACTGGGATAGTCCAGACCAAAACGCTCCAGCACGTCCGTGGAATAGTTGGAAGCAAAAATATCGGCATCCTCAAGGAGCCTGTGCAGTATTTCCCGGCCCTGTTCCGTCCGCACGTTTATGGCCACACTTCTCTTGCTCCGGTTCAAAAACTCAAAGTGAAGCTCAATTTCTCCCTTCTCTAAATGGAGCAGAAGCGGACCCCTATTAAAGCTCACGAGGCTTCTCTGCCAGTCGCCCCATATCGGCTCAATCTTGATGATGTCAGCACCCCAATCGGCTAAAACGGCAGTGGCTGCCGGCACACCAACAACTTGCTCAAAACCGACGATTTTTACTCCTTCCAATGCTCCAGCCATTGCTATCTACCTCCTTAATATTCTTTAGACTCTTTTTAAGCTTCACCATCAAATGAAGTTCTTGATAAGAAACTAATCATGGCCTGCCCCAAATAATTATATCACCTTTCAGGTTATAGTCATTGGCATCATAGCTGGTTGCATGGCTGCAGGAGGAGGATATTACCCAGTGGAGCCATGCCTTCGGATTCGGTTTATATATATTTAGCCAGAGCGTATAAGTCTAATTGAGGCGGTCCGGCTGAGCCCAGGCAGACAAACGGCTCCCGGCTGTTCCTATCAGGGTGGCGGGTGCCGTGCTTGATGGGACGAGGTGCAAACATAACGTCTCCCTCGTCCATATCATACCATTGGTCAACTAAAAACCCCTGCCCATTCCCCTGGAAAGCAAGCACCGTGTCTTCCGAGCCCGGGTGAACGTGCACCTTGAATTCGACTCCGGGTGGATGGTGGGCTCTGTGTGAGCTTATCTTTCGCGCGCCCATCCCCGGCCAGACGACAAAGCGCATTTCGGCATCATATGCGGTGAAGAGGGCACCGTGATTAATATTTTCTATAACTCCCGTCCAGGGGATGCGCGCATCGAACTTGCCCCGGGCATCATAAGCAATCACCGGTCCCTCCTGGCCCTCGAATAACTCATCTTCGGCTCCCGTGAGATTCTCAAATTCAGAGAGATATGGTACCTGCCAGCAGTAGCAGATGAAATCTTCTGAGTTGGTAGAAGGGTTTCTCATGCCATGTTTCACATTCTCCGGCACATAGATAACATCATCTCTCCTGACTTCATACCAGAAGTCTCCCAGGAAGACCTCTCCGCTGCCTTTAAAGACCGCAATGACAACTTCCGAGATGGGGTGCATGTGAACCGTATAGGTATCTCCAGGCTTCTGGTAAACGACCTGGCACCCCGTCAAGGCGGAGCCCATTGACGGCGCCATCAATAACTTGGTTCGGCAACCATACTTTATGGTATCCGGCACCTCGTTCGGTTTGATGATTATTCCTCTTTTTCTTACTTGAGACGGTGTAAGCAAATTAAACCTCCATTCTTGCAAGGGTGCATGTTTTCCTGTGTCAGGAAAAGGGAAAAGGCCCTAAAAACACCCTAAAACTCTACACTAATAATTTACAGCCACGAGCATGGTCACGGGCATATTGGTCTCGTTGATAATCTCCCTGCCTTCATTGGGGGCGATGTAAATGCCATCCATCGGCCCCAGGGTAAAATTTTCGGTCTTGCTCTTGACGGTGATTTCCCCGTCTAAAACCAGATAGAATTTTTCAGGAGGCGAATCTTCGTAGGCGTATTCCGCGCCGCCTCCGGGCAGAAAATGTGAAAGTCCCACCCAGAATTTCTCTGCCCCGGTTTCTTCCTTTCCACTTAACCTCATGGCAACCATGCCGAAATGGCCGGGTGCCGCATAAGGCTTAACCTCATCCAGACTAATTTTTTTCATTTTACCTCCCTATCAAATCCAGAATGTTTAGTTCTATTGGGTACCGTATTTATATACGCGGTCCGGGACTGGGTTAAGGTCATCTTCATCGATATATGCAATCATGCGGACGATGGAGCCGTCTCCCATATACCAGCGAATGGGAAAGCCGGATATTTTACATCTCTTTCCAACTACTTTGGCTATATCTCCACCGACATTCTCCCAGCCCAGTATGCCATTACGCATCAATAAATTATGGCAGGGCTCCCACTCCGGAAAATCTTCGATTACTTCATGACCGCCGGAAAACTGCTTATATTCCTCAAAAAGGTCTGGTCTCAGGGGTCCGGGGCCGTGGGGTCCGATTGCGGTGTGCAACGGGTGGTCAAGGGCCTGCTGGTCAACGCCGATGGCTTTGGCTTTATGCGCAACGAACCACTCACCGGCTTCTTTGCCCAGACCGGGCGAATAACAGAAATACTGCATATTGTCACCCCAGTATTTATTCCAGCCTGTATGGACAATGATGATATCGTCTTCTTTCATGGGCAGTACCTTATTGGCGGCGTCCAGGTCTTTAGCGGTAATCAGTTCCCATTTTTGTTTGGGAATGTCCCAGACAACGGCATCACCATAATAACAGGTGAGGGGAATTTCATGAGTGAAACGACCCCCCTCAAATACGTGCGCCGGAGAATCTGCATGTGTCGTACAGTGCATGGTGGTGGTAACTACCTGAGAGAGAACCCCGGATTTCGCGTGGTAGTGCATGCGTTCAATCTTGACATCGGCAAAATATGGCCATAGCGGTGAGCCGTTCCCAAACGGATGGCTCAAATCAACTAATACTTCTTTTCCCATAACAGATACCTCCTTAAAAATTCACTTTCTTTGTTCTCAAGTTTGGATACAAGCTTGAGACGGTTCCCTGAGCATCATACGATAATAACAAATTCTAGCCTGCGAGTTGTCATCCAGCACGGAGGGATCAAATATATCAACTAACGTTATTCTCTCTTAAGAACGCCAATTACGTCTACTTCTACCAAAAACTCAGGCTTCGCCAGACTGGCAACCTGCAAAAAGGTGCTGGCCGGCGGGTTATCCACCAGGAATGGGGCATGTTTTTGGTAATACTCCAGCTCTGTCCTGCGCATGTGAGGGTAATCATCCAGATTCTTGAGGAGCATAAGGGTTTTGACAATGTTGTTCATAGAACTACCCACCTCTTCCATTGCCATCTTGACCTTATCAAGGGCTAATATCATCTGCCCTTCGAAGTCCTCTGGAGTTGGGCTACCAGTCAGAGTGTCCTGGCCAGTGCAGCCGGAGACGAAGACCAGATTGCCGACCACCACACTCCTGGCGAACTTGGGTGATTCGGGAGCTACATGGGGATAAGCCAGCTTCTTACCAACCCAATACTCCGGATAATATTTCACCTCCCAGTCCATTTCATTACCCCCTCTCCATAAAAATCACATTTTCATCACAGACGGCTACCACGTAGTCACGCCACCATCGATATAGAGTATCTGGCCGGTAATAAAACTCGATGCTTCTACGGCAAAAAACACGGTAGCGCCGACAATATCCTCCGGCATCGCCCATTTTCCCAGTGGAATACGGCTCTTCATCTGGTTGGCGAATGCAGGGTCGGCCAGGGCATCACGGGTAAGGGCGGTCTCCACAACCGTGGGAGCCACTGCGTTCACCAGGACATTATGCTTTGCCCATTCACAAGCCAGTGTCCGTGTCAGAGTATCCACGGCCCCTTTGCTGGCACAGTAAGCCGCATAACCGCCCGGCAGACCATACCTGCCTCTCACCGACGATACGTTTATAATCCTGCCGCTACCCTGCTTGACCATTAGCCCGCCGACTACCTGGCAGGTCAGGAATGTCCCGCGGGTGTTGATATCCATAACCTGTTGCCACTCGTCAATTGGAAAGGCGTCGGCAGGTTTGCGAACGGCCAGGCCGGCAGCATTCACCAGGATATCAATGCGGGGGAATGCCTTAAGGACGCTATCTGCCATAGCTTTCACTGATTTCTCATCAACCACGTCGACGGAGACCGCCAGCGACTTCCTGCCCTTGGCTTTTATCTCCTCGGCGACCTTCTCAAGGTGCTCAAGGTTGCGGCTGGCTACGGCAACATCCGCACCAGCATCAGCCAGACCCAGAGCTTGTGCGCGACCAATGCCGCCGGCACCCCCCACCACAAGAGCCACTTTACCTGTTAAATCGAACAAATCAGACATATTAACCCTCCCTATCTATACTTTGTTAAAGTATTAATCAATTTCTTGCTAAGCTTTAGCCAGGATTAT
>JAGLTT010000040.1 GCA_023135135.1 Dehalococcoidales bacterium | reverse complement strand
GAGCCGGAGAGTCCTCTCCCGGTACTGCCGGCGGGAGGAAGGGCTTACCCCTGGCTTTTATCATGTCCCGGGCGGTAGTCTGGGAAGTGCCCGAAGGGGCATCCAGCTTGCGGTCGTGGTGCAGTTCTATAATTTCGGCATGGTCGAAATATTTACCGGCCACTTTAGCCAGGTGCATCATAAGGACAGCCCCAAGAGCGAAATTGGGCGCCACCACGATGCCGATTTCGTTAGCCTCGGCCAGCTTCTTCATCTCATCCAGGTCTTCGGCGGTGAATCCGGTAGTGCCGATAACCATGTTCACGCCGTGCCGTGATGCCGTACGCACGGCGGGCATACTGGCCTTCGCTATACTGAAATCGACAATAACATCCGGCTGGCAGCTATCAAGGATGGCGGCAAGGTCAGCCGAGAAAGGTACCGTGCCAGAACCGTCCGGCAGAGCTAATTGCTCCGCCGTGACCTTGACGTCAACGGCACCAACCAGCTGCGTTTCCGCGTCCTGGCAGACAGCCCCCACCACCTCCTGCCCTACCCTGCCTGACGCTCCATATACCACTACCTTAATAAGTTCCATAACAGAACACCTCACTAAAAATGGGGAAGATATTAGGGGCGATTATAAGGAGGGCGCGAAGGGCCGCTGTTCGGTCTCTGCTGGCGGTCGCCGCCGGAATAGCGCGGTCGATTATTCTGAAAACCACCGGAGCCGCCGCGCCTTTCCTGACGCGCGCCTTCACGGGCGGCAGCTTTTTCCGTATCATCCTCAAAGACGGCGCGCCGGGACAGGTTCAGCCTTCCCATATTATCGATGGCGATTACCTTAACGGTAACTTCATCGCCGATTTTAACCTCGTCTTCAACCTTGCCCACGCGATAGTCCGCCAGCTCGCTGATATGCACCAGCCCTTCCTTGCCGGGGAGAACCTCCACCATGGCGCCGAAGGTCAGGATACGCGACACCTTTCCGGTGAAAATATTACCGACTTCCGCTTCGCGGGTCAGCCCCTCAATGATGTTGATGGCTTTTTGAGTGGCTTCCATGTCCGGCGAGCCGATAACCACGGTGCCGTCGTCGGTAACGTCGATGGTCGTCTTGGTCTCCTCGATGATGGACCTGATGGTCTTACCGCCGGTGCCGATAACGGCCCCGATTTTACTGGGGTCGATTTTTATCTTGGTCATCCTCGGCGCGTAGGGACTGACATCCGGTCGGCTGGCGTCAATAGCCTGCGCCATCTTGTCGAGAATAAACAATCGCCCTTCCTTAGCCTGTGCCAGCGTCTTCTCGACAATCTCAAGACTCAAGCCTTTAAGCTTGGTATCCATCTGAATCGCGGTAATGCCGTCGCGGGTGCCGGCTATTTTGAAGTCCATATCGCCGTTAAAGTCTTCCTGTCCTTCAAGGTCGGTCAAGACCACAAATTTACCGTCATCACCGGTAATCAGTCCCATGGCAATACCTGCCACGGCCTTCTTTACCGGAATGCCTGCATCCATCAGCGAAAGGCTGCCGGCGCAGACACTGGCCATAGAGGTACTTCCGTTAGAACTCAGGACTTCCGAGACAAGGCGTATGGCATAGGGGAAATCCTCATCAGCGGGCAGCACAGGAATTAAAGCCCTCTCGGCCAGGGCGCCGTGCCCTATCTCGCGGCGACTGGTGGAGCCGACACGCCTTACCTCGCCGTTGGAGAACCCGGGGAAATTATAGTGGTGCATAAAGCGTTTGCTTTCCTCTATCCCCAGGCCGTCGAGCATCTGCTCCTTGCGGGTGGAGCCCAGCGTGGTAATGGACAGTACCTGGGTCATGCCCCTGTTGAACAGACCGGAGCCGTGGGTGCGCGGCAGCAGTCCTACTTCACAGCTTATCTGTCGGATTTCGGTAATGCCGCGTCCGCCGATACGCTGCTGCTTATCCAGTATCCGCGTTCTGAGCACGTATTTATGTCTGACATCAAGAGCTTCCAGGATTTCCTTCTCCTGATAGGTTTCGGCGAATTTCTCCAGAAGCTCAGCTTTCAGTTTATCCAGCGCCTGTTCGCGCTGTGTCTTGTCCGCAATATCAAGAGCCTGCGAAATTTTATCGTCGGCAAATGCGGCAACCGCCGCGACCGCCTCTGCGTTCGCTTCTTCCCCGGGGACAGACAGCTTGGGCTTACCCACCGCTTTCTGAAGCTGCTCCTGGATTTCAATGATACCCTGATTAGCCTCGTGAGCCATTTTAACCGCCTGAAGAATGATGTCCTCGGAGATTTCCTTGGCCCCCGCTTCCACCATGATAACCTTGTCCCTGGTGCTGACGACGACGAGGTCCAACTGGCTTTCTTCCAGCTGGGCCATCCTGGGATTCAACACAAATTCGCCGTTAATATAGCCGACGTTAACGGCGCCCACCGGCCCGTTAAAGGGTATCTCGGAGAGCGCCAGGCACACCGAAGCGCCGATAACCGAAAGTATATCCGGGTCATTCTCCAGGTCGGCCGAAAGCACGGTGGTGATTATCTGGATATCGCTGTGCCAGGTCTTGGGGAGCAGCGGGCGTATGGGGCGGTCCGTCTGCCGGCAGGCCAGTGTAGCCGCCTCGCTGGGACGCCCCTCCCTCCTGATAAAACCGCCGGGTATTTTACCGGCGGCGTACAATCGTTCTTCATAGTCGATGGTCAGGGGCAGAAAATCGACCCCTTCCCTGTTTTGCCTGTTGAAGCACATCGTCACCAGGATGACTGTTTCGCCGTAGCGGATGGTTACCGCCGCATCGGCCTGCCGGGCGAGCTTGCCCGTTTCGATAGTGAGGTCACGACCACCAATGTCGCAACGAAAAGATTGTGGTTCCAATTAATTACTCCTCCATCCAAAAGGCTTTACTTACGCAGCCCCAGCCTCTTGATAAGTTGATTATACCGCCCTACGTCCTCCCGGCTGAGATAAGCTAAAAGCCTTCGCCTCTGCCCTACAAGCTTGAGCAAGCCCCGCTGGGTATGATAGTCATGACGGTTGGCTGTCATGTGTGTTGTTAACTGATTTATTCGCTCGGTAAGCAGCGCTACCTGTACCTCGGTCGAGCCGGTATCGCCTTCACGAGCCTGATATGTGCCGATAATCTCGGTCTTTTTTTCTTTGTCCAAAGTTTTCCTCTTCCACTTTTTATTATTAGTTTCAAGGCAAATTATAGCACAGAAGGGGGCGGAAGTAAATTGAGCTTGATGTAAAATTGTGAAACAACAAATAATTGATTATGACCATTCTGCAGGTCTTTGAAGAATAAAACCATCTGACTTTGTAATTGTTTCAGGGAATTGGCTTTGTGCAAGATTAGCTCGATTAATATGGAAACTAGTTGTTACATTTTCTAGTTCTGTGGAATATCGCCTAGGAGGGAAAGCGACAATGACATCTTTATCAGGGTATTTATTTTTTATTGCCTCAATGGGTGGGACTAAGTCACTATCTGCAGATATTAATAATGCTTTTTCAAATTTATCGCTAAAAGCATCAAGAAGCATTTCTGTGGCAATGTTAACGTCTGTCTTTTTCTCATGCGGCACTTTATACACTTGCCTGCATCTAGGACATTTAAAAGGATCTTTACGATAATGTCCATAATATATCTCAAAATCATTGTAATCTCGCAATGTTTCAAGTGCTTCAATATATGTTGCTTGTCGCTTTTCTTTCTCTGGGTCGTCTGTAATTCTGGCGGTGAAATACTTCGTGAATACCAATTCTTGATTAAACATAAGTAGTTTCTCAGCTAGTAAACGAATATTCAACCAATAATATTTTTTAAATCCCGATTCTCTCAAACCGAAATAAAGGTTAAAACCATCTACATAAACAATAACTTTTACCATCTTAAATCTCCTCCGTACAAATATCCTATTGACTTTTTCAATGAATATGTTATAATATTTAGTGTTACAGCGCCAGTGTGAGTAGCATTGGCTCAACGGCTCCTTGTGAAAGCAGGGAGCTGTTTCTTTATATGGAACCTGCACAATTCATAGGCGTTTTAAAAATAGACAAAGCCATTGCTTATATGAAACCCCCATTTGCCCCCTCACGCTCACTGGACTATAATGATAATAGTGCACCCTGTCCCACTTTAGCAGCACCCGTAACAAAATGCATGAATTCAGTATTACGGAGAGCATGTTGTCCCTGGCGCTGGAAAAGGCAAATGAAGCCAGCGCCGGCAGGATTACCCGCATTAACCTGGTGGTAGGCGAGTTATCAGGTGTCGTGAGCGAGTGCGTTCAGTTCTACTTCGACGCCATCAGCAAGGGCACCATCGCCAGCGGCGCCGAGCTTTCTTTCGAAACAAAGCCGACTACCGTACGCTGCCACAAATGTGATAACGTCTTCACTCCCGGCGACCATAACTGGGCCTGCCCCGAATGCAAGGAGACGAGCATCGAGATAGTTTCGGGGCGGGAATGCCATATGGAAAGTATCGAGGTGGAGTAAATGACAGTAAAAGTGATAACCGTGGGCGAGGATATCCTCGGCGCCAACGAAGAAAAAGCCAAGGCCAACAAGAGCCGACTGGACGGTTACGGCATCCTGACGATAAATATAATGTCGTCACCGGGCGCGGGCAAGACCAGCCTCATCATGAGCACGATAAAAAGCCTGAAAGAGAAAGCACGGATGGCGGTCATAGAAGGAGATGTGGCTTCCAGCATGGACGCCGATAAAATCAATGAGATGGGCATACCCGTCGTTCAAATCAATACCGCCGGCGGCTGCCACCTTGACGCCAACATGGTCGAAAGCGCCCTGAACGGCCTGCCCCTGGAAAAAGCCGATTTGCTGTTCATCGAAAACGTGGGCAACCTGATTTGCCCGAACGCCTTTTTGCTGGGGGAGGACAAGCGCGTGATGATTTCCAGCATGCCCGAGGGCGACGATAAACCGTACAAATACCCGGCCATGTTCGCCGACAGCGACGTGGTGCTCCTGAATAAAATAGACCTCCAGCCTCACCTCGACTTTAACGTCGACGGCTTTAAGAAAACAGTTACCGGGCTGAATCCCGATGTCATTCTCTTCCCCGTTTCCTGCAAGACCGGCGAGGGGATGGAGGCCTGGCTCGACTGGCTGGAATCCGCCGTAAAAGGCAAGAAAAAAAGGTAGCATGGCAAAATCACCGGCTGTCAGTCTCGTTAACATCAGCGTACGTGGGGTGGTGCAGGGCGTCGGCTTCAGACCGTTCATCTATCAACTCGCCACCCGGCACAACCTCAGGGGCTGGGTATGCAATACCTCGGAGGATGTCAGGATTGAGGTGGAGGGGGAAACCAGGGACATCGAGCGATTCCTCCGGGGGCTACGCAAACAGGCGCCGCCGTTATCCCGCGTAACCCATATCGCCGTAACGGCAGGTACGCCTGAGAATCACAAGAAATTCGAAATCCGCCACAGCATCGCCGAAGAGGGCAAGTACCAGCTCGTTTCCCCGGATATCGCCACCTGCCCGGACTGCCTGAGGGAAATCCTCAATCCCGAAGACCGGCGTTACCGCTATCCTTTTACCAACTGCACCAACTGCGGCCCCCGCTTTACGATAATCGACGATATACCTTACGACCGCCCCAACACGACCATGAAGGTTTTCCGGATGTGCCCGGCATGCCAGAGGGAATACGACGACCCGCTCGACCGCCGTTTTCACGCCCAGCCCAACGCCTGCCCGGCGTGCGGGCCGCGACTGGAACTGACGGACGCCAAGGGCAACGAAGTATCCTGCGACGACATCATCGCCAGGACGCGCGAACTGCTGAAAGAGGGCAAAATAGTGGCGGTAAAGGGGCTGGGGGGCTTCCTGCTGGCCTGCGACGCCACCAGCCAGACGGCGGTCAACCGGCTACGCCAGCGGAAGAATCGACCTACCAAGCCACTGGCCATAATGGTAGCATCGCTTGATGAAGCCAGACGGCACTGCGAGATGAATATCGAGGAAGAGAAGCTGCTTATTTCTCCCGGCAGTCCCATCGTCCTGATGAAATGGAAGTCCAAATCTACAGTTACGAGAGCCGTAGCGCCCGGACTGAACTATCTCGGCGTTATGCTCCCCTATACCCCACTGCACCACCTCCTGCTCCGGGAGACGGGCAAGCCGCTGGTGATGACCAGCGGCAATATCAGCGAGGAGCCGATAGCCAGTGACAACGACGAAGCGCTGCGGAGGCTGGGCGGCATCGCCGATTACTTCCTGATGCACAACCGGGACATCTACGCCCGCTACGACGACAGCGTCATGATAGTGGAGAGGGATATTCCCAGCTTCGTGCGGCGCGCCCGCGGCTACGCGCCCTATCCCATCCACCTCCCGTACGAAAGCCGGCAGATACTGGGCTGCGGCGCCGAGGAGAAGAACACCTTCTGCCTGACACGGGATAATTTCGCCTTCTTAAGCCAGCACATCGGCGATATGGAAAATCTGGAAACTATGGAACATTTTACAAATACTATAGCGCTTTACAAGAGGCTATTCCGCATAGAGCCGGAGATTATTGCCCATGACCTTCACCCCGAATATCTGGCGACAAAGTACGCCAAAGAGCTGGCGGCTAAAGATAGTATAAAACTCGTTCCGGTACAGCACCATCACGCCCATATTGTCAGCTGCCTAGTCGATAACGGAATAGACGCACCCGTCATCGGGGTCGCCCTTGATGGTACCGGCTACGGGACTGACGGCAATATCTGGGGTGGGGAGTTTATGGTAGCTGACTATGAGC
>JAGLTT010000004.1 GCA_023135135.1 Dehalococcoidales bacterium | reverse complement strand
TCCTGTAATTCGTGTCCTTCACCGGGTATATAGGCGGTGACTTCCATATGGTTGGTCAGCCTTACCCTGGCTATCTTACGCAGGGCGGAATTGGGCTTCTTGGGAGTCGTCGTCTTTACCTGTATGCAGACACCACGCTTCTGTGGGCAACTTTTACCCATCTGTACCCTGTTCTTCAGGGCATTATAGGTATACCCCAGTGCCGGCGTCTTGTCCTTCTTGGGGGCCTTTTTGCGCCCCTTGCGAACCAGTTGATTTATTGTTGGCATTGTCTCCCTCCTGTCCCCCCTACAATTACAATGGATGAGCCATAGCCCATCCATTCTAGAATTCTAGTGACAGACCGAGGTATTATTGCTCAATCCATCCACTATTACTGAATCCTGAGCACTAAATAATAAATTTAACACAAATTGGTACTATATGTCAACATTTTTACCAAGGAATCCGTGAATAAATTAGTCTGCATCCCATATAAATAAAAAAATAACTATAAATATGTTCATAATTCACGCTTCGCCGTTATTGCATGCTACAGAAAGTAGAGGTAAAATGGCATAAATGAAGAAACTAAAAGTAGAACTCGGCACCTGTAGCTACGAGATACGTGTCGGGACCGGATTGCTGGCGCGGATAGGGCTCTGGCTGAAAGGGAGAGATTTTTCTGGCAAAGCGGTTATTATCACCGATACTATCGTAGAGGGCCTTTACGCAGAGGTCCTCGAGCGGGGTCTGGCCAATGCCGGGTTCGATGTGACCATTCTGGAGGTGCCGCCGGGGGAAGAGCAGAAATCTCTGGAAACCGCCGGCAGGCTCTATGATGACCTGACTGAGGCCTATGCAGAAAGGACGACTCCCGTCCTGGCTCTGGGTGGTGGGGTAATCGGCGACCTGGCCGGTTTCGTGGCGGCTACTTACATGCGGGGGGTGCCGTTGATACAGGTGCCGACAACCCTGCTGGCGCAGGTCGATAGCAGTATCGGCGGGAAGACGGCCGTTGACCATGGACAGTTAAAGAACATCATCGGTGTATTCTATCAGCCGAAAATGGTCGTGGCTGATATTGATACGCTGAAGACGCTCCCGGAAATCGAACTTGCCAACGGATTGGCCGAGGTCATCAAGACTGCCGCCATCAGGAACAAGAGTTTCTTTAATTTCCTGGATATTAACATGAATAAGGCGCTGCAATATCACCCTTCGGTGCTGGAGACTGTCGTTCTGGAGACGGCCAGAATCAAAGCCGAAATAGTAGAGAAGGATGAAAAAGAGGTGGGCCTGAGGGGTATTCTGAACTACGGACATACCATAGGCCACGCTATAGAGGCCGTCTCGGATTATGAGCTTAAACACGGCCAGGCCGTGGCTATCGGAATGATGGCGGCGGCTAAAATATCCAGCCGGATGGAAATACTCGATGAGGTTGATATCGTCAAGCTGGAGAGAATTATCGAGAAAGCCGGACTCCCCACGGAAATGCCGGACATGGATAAAGAGGCGGTATGGCAGGCCATGCAGCACGACAAGAAAGTAGCGCAGGACAGGATAAGGTTCGTCCTGCTTAGGTCAATCGGTAACGCCTTTATCAGCGACGAAATTGACCCGGCTCTGGTGGAGGAGGTGTTGGTTGGCTGGGGATAGACCCAAAATATGCGCCTCTATCGTAAATGACGACCTCGAAGCTGTAAAAAAAGTCGAGTCGCTGGTTGACCTTTTCGAGTTACGCATCGACCTTATCGGCAGCGGCTGGCAGGAGGTAACCAAAAATCTGAGTAAACCGTGGCTGGCCTGCAACCGCAGGGCTGAGGAGGGCGGTGGCTGGAAGGGTGCCGAGTCGGAGAGAATAGAAACACTCCTCAGCGCTATCGAGCTTGGGGCATCAATCGTCGATATAGAGCTCGGCACGCCGGAGGTCGGTAAGGTGGTGAGGAATATTCAAGGCAAGGCCGAATGTTTGATTTCCTATCACAATTTAAAGGAAATGCCCTCTGTGGAGAAGATGGGTGAGATAGTAAAAAAACAAATAGCCGCCGGCGCCGCTATCTGCAAGGTGGTTACTACCGCCCGTACTTTCGCGGATAATTTAGCTGTTTTACAGCTTATATCAGACTTTCCGGAGAAAAAGGTGGTCTCCTTTGCTATGGGTGACATGGGGCAAATCTCCCGGGTTCTCTGTCCGCTGGTGGGCGGCTATTTCACCTACGCTTCGATTGAGGAAGGTAGCGAATCGGCCGCCGGACAGATAACGGTAGAAAATTTAAGAAAGATTTACAGAATGCTCGAAGATGTCAGATAAAGATATATCCGGCAAAACCAAAATCTGTGCGTTAATCGGCGACCCCGTCGAGCATACCATGTCGCCGGTGATGCACAACGCCGCCTATAAAAAGCTGGGGCTGGACTATATCTATATTCCGTTCCGGGTCAAGCCGGAGCAACTGGCGCCAGCTGTCGACGGCCTGCGGGCCCTGAATGTGTGCGGTTTTAATGTCACCATACCCCACAAGGTATCCATTATCCCCGTGCTGGACGGTCTCGACCCCATAGCCGAGAAGATAGGCGCGGTAAATACCGTGGTGAACACTGGCGGTGAGTTAAGGGGTTATAACACCGATGCCGATGGTTTTCTGAAGGCCATGCTGGAGCGGGGAGTTGAGCCGGGGGGTAAGAGTGTTGTGGTACTGGGCGCCGGTGGTGCCGCGAGGGCTATTACCTATATCCTTGCGGAAAAAGTTGTCAGCCTGACTATCCTCAACCGGCAGGAGGAGCTCGACTGGGCGGAAAATATTGCCGAGCTTATTAAGGAGGACTTCGGCAAGGTAGTGCGGGTGCTGGAACTCCGTGACGATTATCTGGCCGAAGTGCTGCACAATGCCGACATACTAGTTAACGCTACCAGCGTGGGCATGAGTCCCGCTGGCGATAAGAGTCCGGTTCCCGCCGACTTGCTCAGAAAGGGCCTGGTTGTTTTCGATGTAGTTTATAATCCCATCAATACCAGGTTGCTCAACGAAGCTAAAGCGGCCGGTGCTCAGACAATAAGCGGAATTGATATGCTCGCCTGGCAGGGAGCTCTGGCTTTCGAGAAGTGGACCGGGCAGGCGGCCCCGATCGACCTGATGAAGAAGGAAGCTGTAAAAATGCTGGAGAGCCATGAAGACTAGCGTCGCCCTGATAGGTTTTATGGGAACGGGAAAAACGGTGGTGGGCAAACTTCTAGCCGAAAAACTGGACAAGGAGTTCATCGAGCTGGATGCCGTGATTGAAAAGAAAGCCGGCAAGTCCATCCCCGAGATATTCCGGCAGGACGGCGAAATTGGTTTCCGTGAGCTGGAAATTGAGGCTACCGGGGAAGTCGCCATTAAAAAGAATGCCGTTATCGCTTGCGGTGGTGGTATAGTTCTTAATAAAATAAACATTGACCGCCTCAGGAAGGAGTGTGTTATCATCTGCCTGATGGCATCATCGCAGGTAATCATAAAGCGTACGTCGGCTGATACGGATGAGAGGCCTTTACTTGCTGTGCCTGACCGGACGCGGCAAATTGAAGAGCTTATGAAATTCCGCGAGCCTTACTATAAGCGGTCGGCTGATGTTACGATAAATACTTCCAGGATAAGCGCCTACTCGGTAGTCGAGAAGATTATGGAGAAACTAAAAGAAAATGAAAGTTAGCGTTAAGAAAAGCGAAGTAAAAGGGAAAGTGGCAGTCCCTGCTTCCAAGAGCATGACTATCCGTGCGCTGGTATGCGCCGCTCTTAGCCGGGGGAACAGCGAGATTGTACATCCGCTGGTCAGTGATGATACCAATGCCGCCGCCGATGTCCTGGGTAAAATCGGCATAACATTCGCGAAAGAAGAAGATACGTGGCTGGTTACCGGCGGAAGACTCCGGGTGCCGACTGAAGAATTGTTCTGCGGCGAATCGGCGACTACCATGAGATTTATGATGGCCATATGTTCGCTTATTCCCGGCAAGCACAAGCTTATCGGTGGCCCATCTCTCTCTAAAAGACCGATGAGGTCTCTTGTCGAGGCGTTGGAACAACTGGGGATAAAAGGCACCACGGAAGGCAAAACGACGCCTCCGGTAATCATCGAAGGCGGTACCCTGAAGGGAGGCCTTACAGAGGTGCCGGGAAACATAAGTTCACAGTTTATATCGGCCTTGCTCCTGATTGCTCCCTTTGCCACAAAGGAAGTTAGTATCAGGATGACGACTCCTATGACGTCGAAGCCCTATGTCCTGATGACGCTCTGGTGCCTGAAGCAGTTCGGCATTAACGTCCGTTCCGAGTGGGATAAATTCGCCATCAGTCGCCAGGCGTATAAACCGACCCGACTGAAAATTGAAGGCGACTGGTCATCCGCTTCCTATTTCCTGGCACTGGGGGCTGTTTCCGAGGGCATAACGGTGGGCAATCTGAGCACAGCCAGCCTTCAGGGCGACCGGGTAATACTGGACTTCCTGCGCAGCATGGGTGCTAAAGTAAAAGTAGCCGGGGATTCCGTCACCGTGAGTGAGGGTGACCTGCGGGCGATACATGCCGACCTTTCCGATTGTATTGACCTTTTGCCGACCATGGCGGTACTGGCCTCTCTGGCCGAAGGTACCAGCTTGTTTATCGGTATAGAACGGGCTCGTATTAAAGAGTCTAACCGGGTGGCTGTCATCAAAGAGGGACTGGCGAGAATGGGCGTTACCGTAACCGAAGGCCAGGACAGCCTTACCATTGTCGGCTTAAAAGCACCGAAGCCGAAAAAGGATGACGAGGAAGAAGAAGATGAGGAGAAAATCGAGGATAAGGTTGAAGAAGAGCGGGAACCCGTTACTATTGATAGTCACGGCGACCACCGGATTGCCATGGCTTTCGGCGTGCTCGGTGCTGCCCTCGGCGGTGTTACCGTCGATGGCGCCGAATGTGTTGCCAAGACATTCCCGGATTTCTGGGAAGTCATGAAAAGTGCTGGAGGGGAGCTGGAGATAGATGCAAAATAATATCGGCAGTTTATTCACCGTAACCAGCTTCGGCGAAAGCCACGGTAAATGTGTGGGGGTCGTCATTGATGGCTGCCCCGCCGGTCTGCCCCTTGCTATAGCCGATATACAGAAAGAGGTGGACAGGCGACGGGCCGGTGAGGGTGCGGCTTCGACCACCCGGCAGGAGAAAGATAGGGTCGAAATTCTGGCCGGGGTCAGCGATGGCTTTACCACCGGCGCGCCCGTTTGCCTGCTGATAGCCAACGAGGATGTCAAAGATGCCGATTACGCGGATATTCGTTTCCGCCTCCGCCCGGGACACGCCGACTTTACCGCCTATACTAAATACGGCGGTTTCAACGACTGGCGGGGTGGGGGCAGGTTTTCCGGCAGGATTACCGCCACCTTTGTCATGGCGGGAGCCGTTGCCGGGAAGTTGCTGGATACAATCGGCGTTGAAATAGTCGCGCATACGGTGGAAATCGGCGGCATTGCCGCCGGACCTGTGGAATACGATGATATAAAGAAAAAGGCCGGGGACGACCCGCTGTATTGCGCTGACCCCTCCGCCTCGAAGAAAATGACCGAGCTTATCGCCATGACGAAGCAGGAAGGCGACAGCCTCGGCGGTATTATCGAAGGTATCGCCCTCAATGTGCCGGTCGGTCTGGGCGAGCCGGTCTTTGATAGCCTTGATGGGGAGTTGGCTAAAGCGCTGCTCGCCATACCGGCGGTTAAGGGAGTGGAGTTCGGCGCCGGTTTTGCGGTAGCCCGTAAAAAGGGTTCGGAGAATAATGACCCGTTTATCCTTCAGGGCGATAGAATAGTAACGGCGACCAATAATGCCGGTGGAATTCTTGGCGGCATCAGCAGCGGGATGCCAATAGTGGTCAGGGTAGCTGTCAAGCCTACCTCCTCCATCGCCCGGGAACAGGCAACGGTTGATATCCAAAAAATGGCAAGCACCGGCCTTAGAATCGAAGGCAGGCATGATGTCTGCATCGTCCCCAGGGCGGTGCCGGTGGTTGAAGCCATGATGGCGGTAACGCTCTGCGATTTCGCCATGAGGGCAGGCCTGATTCCGAGGGTAATAAAATGAACCTTGACGATTTAAGAAAAAAAATTGATGAATTGGACTCCAAGCTGGTTGAGCTTATCGGCGAGAGGATAAAAACAGCCGAAGAAATCGGCCAGGGTAAGAAAGAGGAGAGCCGGCTCATCGAGGACCGGGAAAGAGAGCTTAAAGTCCTGCGCAATGTCCGCAACATGGCGCGGGATGAAAATATAAGCCCCAGCGATATGGAGAATATCTACCGGACTATCATCGATGCCTGCCGGAAAATTCAGGGGGTAGCCGTGGCTTACCAGGGTGAGCCGGGCGCTTATACGGAGGAGGCCGCCTTCCGCTTCTTCGGGAAATCCACCAAGGGCGTACCTTACGAGAGCCTCGATGAGGTTTTCGAGGCGGTTGAAGTCGGCGAAGTACCTTTCGCCATGGTCCCCGTGGAGAACTCGCTGGAAGGCAGCATCACCCGGGCGTATGACCTCTTGCCGGACTCTCCCCTTATGGTCTGCGGCGAGACGGAGCTTCGTATCAGCCACTGTTTAATAGCCATCGAGGGAGCCACTTTGGATACTATCAAAACAGTCTATTCTCACCCGCAGGCGCTCGGTCAGTGCCGCAATTTCTTGAATCACCTGAACTGTGAGCTTATCCCCGCCTCGGACACGGCGGGCAGCGTCAAGATGATAAAAGAGCAGGGCCGACCGGATAGCGCCGCTATCGCCAGCGACAAGGCCGCCGAAATTTACGGAATGAAGATAATCGCGCGGGAAATAGAGGACAACCCGCACAATTTCACCAGGTTCTTTATCCTGTCAAAAGAGGACTCGCCGCCCACGGGCAACGATAAGACGTCCATCGTCTTTTCTCTCAAGCATAAGCCGGGGGCGCTGTATGACAGCCTTCGTGAGTTCGCATCGAGGGAGATAAACCTGACCAAGCTGGAGTCCCGCCCCACCCGTCACCAGCCCTGGGAGTATAATTTCTACATGGACTTCTCCGGGCATCGTGAGGAAAAGGATATCAGCGAGGGTCTAAAAGCGCTGGAAGAGCATGCGGTATTCGTGAGAATCCTGGGGTCTTATCCCAGAGCCAGGTAGAAGCGGGATTAAGGGGTTATTCTTCCGGCTCGTAGGATTTGAAGATAAAATCGATATCTTCCTGTAAGTCGGCCAGCTTCTCCTTCGAGAAGAGCTTTTCATCTACATCAATCATCAGCTTCGTCTCGCCCCTGGCCGCGCCGACCACGTGCACGCGCAGGCACTCTTTCCCCGCTTTATCTTTAACGTAGAAAGTCAACGTGCCGCGTGAAACAAATGACGCTGATTCGTCCGGCAGGGTGTAGGTTTCCATCTTGTACCCACTCAGGCCGGCCCCCTGCTTAAGAGTGAAATCCCTTATCTCCGCGTAGAGCAACTCCGGATTAACTTCATTATATGTTTTCCTGATTTTAATCACGTGATTATTCTCCCTGTTTCAGTGTAATGATATGTCTTTGCCGGACATTATTCAAGTAAAGGATTAAAGATAAGGCTGCTTCCTGGGAAAATCGGGCGGAATGCTACATATCCCTGTTTAAATTGACCAGAAACTCGGCGTTGTTCTTGGTCTTGCGCATACGGTCCAGAATCTTCTCAGTCGCCTCGACGAAGTTATTGGAGTCGGTACCAATCATCGTTACTATACGCCGCAGCAGCCATACCTGTTTCAATGTCTCATCGCCCAGCAGCAGCTCTTCGCGCCGGGTGCCGCTGCGCTGGATATCCATGGCCGGGAAGACGCGCCGTTCCGAAAGCCTCCGGTCGAGGTGAAGCTCCATATTGCCGGTTCCTTTGAACTCCTCGTAAATAAGGTCGTCCATGCGGCTGCCCGTATCGACGAGACAGGTGGCAATGATGGTCAGGCTGCCGCCTTCTTCGGTGTTGCGGGCGGCGCCGAAGAAGCGTTTGGCCGGATGCAGAGCGGCAGGGTCGATGCCGCCGGACAGGGTACGACCGCTGGACGGCATAGCCAGGTTATAGGCGCGGCACAGGCGGGTGATGCCATCCAGGAGAATCATCACGTCCTTACCGCTTTCCACCAGGCGTTTGGCCCTTTCCAGCGCCAGCTCGGCCACGCGTGTCTGGTTCTCCACCATCTCGTCGAATGTGGCGGCGATTACCTCGCCGTTGACCGAACGCCTCATATCCGTAACCTCTTCCGGGCGCTCGCCGATGAGACATACTATCAGGTGAATATCCTCATAGCTTTCGGTAATGGCGCTGGCTATCGATTTAAGTAAAAGCGTTTTACCGGCTTTGGGCGGCGATACAATCATGCCGCGCTGCCCCCTCCCGATGGGGGCGATTAAATTAATCAGGCGGGTGGAGAGGTCTGCAGGGGCGTACTCAAGATTAATGAGCTGGTCGGGGAAGGTGGGCGTGAGTGACTTGAAAGGCTGCCGGTTCTTAACGACTTCCGGGTCGATGTTGTTGATGGCTACTACCTGGAGCAGGCTGAAGTATTTTTCGTTACTTTTCGGGGGCCGGCCCTGTCCGGTAACCAGGTCGCCGTTACGCAGGCCGAAGCGGCGAATCTGCGATGGAGAGATATAGACATCCGTCTGGCTGGGCAGCATAGTTTCCTGCCTGAGGAAGCCGTAGCCGTCACTCATGATTTCCAGGATGCCGCTGCAGAAAATATTCCCCTGCTCTTCCGTATGCGTCTCCAGCAGGCGCATGATGATGTCATGTTTCTTCATGGTGGCCGGAGTGGTAATGCTCTTTTCTTTGGCCAGTTCCAGCAGTTCTTCCTTGGTCTTGCTTTCTAGTTCTGCAATATTCATGATTCCACCTCACTCTCATCCCGTCTCCCTGACAGGAAGGGGTATTGTTACCTTTCTATATTTCTATTTATTGGCTACGCTTTCCCAGTCGGCCAGGAAGCGTTTAATGCCGATATCGGTCATCGGGTGTTGTATCATCTGCATCAGCACTTTATAAGGAACCGTGGCGATATCAACGCCTATCATGGCGGCCTGGGTACAGTGGATTGTATGCCTGATACTGGCGGCAATCACCTGGGCGTCCAGCTCGGGGTAGTTATCAAGTATGGCGACGGTATCCTGAACTACCTGCATGCCGTCATGGCCGGCATCGTCCAGCCGGCCGACGAATATACTGACGTACGTTGCCCCGGCCAGCGCCCCGAGGAGCGCCTGATTTTCCGAAAAACAGAGCGTCATATTAACCTTGATATTCTCCTTGCTCAGGGCCGAGGTCGCCCGGAGGCCGTCGGCGGTAATCGGTATCTTGATATTGACATTGGGTGCCCAGGAAGCTTTGGCGCGCGCTTCCTCTATCATGGAATCGGCGTCTTCTGAAAGTACCTCCACGGAAACGGGTCCGCTGACTATAGAGCAGATTTTCTTGGTCACGGTCTCGTAGTCGGATGTCGCCTCTTTGGATAGGAGTGAAGGATTGGTGGTAACCCCGCTGATAATACCCAGCTGGGCAGCTTCCCTGATTTCGTCGATATTTGCGGTATCCAGAAAGATTTGCATTCGGTTCTCCTCCTCAATTAGGTTGAAAGAGGTAGCGGGGGTTGCGCTCCTTCACGCAGTATATCTTTAGCCACGCCGACAAAATCGCGGAAGAGGGGATGGGGGCGACCGGGGCGTGAAAGGAATTCGGGGTGGAACTGGCAGCTTACCATCCAGGGGTGGTCGGCCAGTTCGCAGATCTCTACCAGTTTATCATCGGGGGAAACGCCGCTGTAATTCATGCCTGCCTTGTGCAGCGGCTCGCGGAATTCGTTGTTAAATTCAAAGCGGTGCCGGTGGCGTTCCTGGACCAGGGGTTGGCTGTAAGCCCTGGCGGCGAGACTGCTGTCCACGAGCTTGCACGGGTAATTACCCAGACGCATCGTGGCTCCCTTGTCTTTTACATTCTTCTGTTCGGGCAGAAGGTCGATAACCGGGTAGGAGGTGGACGGATTAAATTCGGTGGAGTTTGGCTCATCCGTGTTGAAAACATAACGGGCGAACTCAATCACCATGATATGCAGTCCCAGGCACAGTCCCAGGTACGGTATTTTATTCTCACGGGCGTATTGGGCTGCTTTTATTTTACCTTCGATGCCTCTTTCGCCGAAGCCGCCGGGAACGATGATTCCCTGGGTCGTGCGCAATAAATTATCCACTCCGTTCTCGTCAAGGTCCTCGGATTGGACCCATAACAGCTCAAGCTCTCTATCATTGTGGAGTGCCGCGTGGTACAGCGCCTCGCGGACGGAAAAATAGGCGTCGTTAAGCTCAACGTATTTGCCGACCAGGGCAATATTTACGGGTTCGCGCGGCGTCTTGATGCGTTCTACGAGTCCCCGCCACTCCCGCAGGTCGGTAGAACGTGCTTTAATACCGAGCTTATCGATAATCAGCTGCCCCAGTCCGCATTCGTCGAGTATCAGGGGTATTTCATATATCGTTTCTACGGTGGGCAGGGGAATAACGGCCTGCTTCTCTACGTCGCAGAACAGCGATATCTTATCCCGTATTGGTTCCGATATGGGGTAATCGCTGCGGCAGATAATAACGTCGGGCTGGATACCGATACGCCTCAGCTCGTTAACGCTGTGCTGGGTGGGCTTGGTCTTAAGTTCCTGGGTGGAGTTGAGAAAGGGGAGAAAAGTGACATGTATATAGAGCACGTTGTTCCTGCCGACATCGTTCCTCATCTGCCGGATAGCTTCCAGGAACGGTTGACCCTCGATATCGCCCACGGTGCCGCCCACTTCGATGAGAATTACATCGGCCTCTGATTTATCGGCCAGTTGCTTGAATTTGTCCTTAATCTCGGTCGTCAGGTGGGGCACAATCTGGATGGTGCCGCCCAGGAAGTCACCGTGCCTTTCCTTGGCGATGAGGGCGCTGTAAATCTGCCCCGAGGTGACGTTGGAATCCGCCGTGAACTCGGCGTCGATAAAGCGCTCGTAGTTGCCCAGGTCGAGGTCCGTTTCCGCCCCGTCTTTGGTGACGAATACCTCGCCGTGCTGGTAGGGCGACATCGTGCCCGGGTCAACGTTCAGATAGGGGTCGAGTTTCTGAACGGCTACGGTGACCTGTCGACTCTTCAGGATGGTGCCGATTGAGGCGACGGTGATGCCTTTCCCTACGGAACTGACTACGCCTCCGGTTACAAAGATATACTTTGGCATATACGAGTACCAAACTCCAAAAAATCTGGAAAACTTCCAGTCTTATCTCAAGAAGCCCATTAAGGAACTAGATTGGGAATTGTTCACAGTGCCTCACGAATAAATATTTGCACTATTTTCAATAGAAATAGGAAAAGACTGCTAAACAAGTGGGGGTTTCTTCTTATTATAGGGAGGCGTTTCTGCTTTGTCAAGTGGTTCGCGCCGATTTGGTAAAATTACCGCGGTTTAAAATTGACACTCTCAAGGCGCCAGTGTAGACTATGTACGGAGCTTGATTTCCCCTTCAGGAGAGAGTGTAAATGAGTTTCTTAAACCGTACAGATCCGGAGATATTCCGCGCTATCGAATGTGAGAAGAAACGCCAGCGGGAGACCATAAACCTTATCGCTTCCGAGAACTATGCCAGCCCGGCGGTGCTGGAAGCCCAGGGCTCATTCCTGACCAGCAAGTACGCCGAAGGCTATCCCGGTAAGCGCTACTACGGCGGTTGTGATGACGTGGACATCATCGAGGAACTGGCTATTGACCGTGCCAGGGAGTTATTTCATGCTGACCATGCCAATGTCCAGCCGCATAGCGGCGTCCAGGCCAACATGGGTGTGTATTTCAGCCTGCTGGAGTACGGCGATACGGTTCTTGCCATGAGCCTGGCTCACGGGGGGCATCTCTCCCACGGTTCGGACGTAAGCTTCTCCGGCAGGTTTTATAAATTCGTATCTTACGGAGTTAACCCGGATACGGAGCGTATCGATTATCAGGACGTTGAAAGACTGGCGTTGAAGCATAAACCGAAGCTCATCGTAGCCGGAGCCAGTTCTTATCCCAGGATTATCGACTTTGAACGTTTCCGCAGTATCGCCGATTCCGTCGGGGCTAAATTCATGGTTGACATGGCCCATATCGCCGGAATGGTGGCTGCGGGACTTCATCCGACCCCGGTACCTTATGCCGAAGCGGTAACCTCTACCACGCATAAAACGATGCGGGGCACGCGGGGTGGTTTCATACTGTGCCGGAAAGCGCTGGCTCGCGGCATCGATGCCGCCGTCTTCCCTAAAATGCAGGGCGGACCTTTGATGCACGTTATCGCCGCTAAAGCAGTCACTTTTTACGAAGCTCTGCAACCCGGATTCGTTGATTACCAGAAGGCGGTATTGGACAATGCCCTTACCCTGGCCACGGAACTGAAGCGCCTGGGGCTGCGCCTGGTATCGGGGGGCACGGATAATCACCTCGTCCTGGTGGACCTTACAGATAACGGCATTACCGGTAAAGAAGCCCTGGAGTCCTTGGAAGCGGCCGGCATCATCACCAATAAGAATGCCATTCCGTTCGACTCCCGCCCGCCGCGGGTGACCAGCGGCATCAGGCTGGGTACGCCCGCCGTGACCACGCGCGGCCTGGGCAAAGAAGAAATGAAGCTTATCGCCGCGCTGATTGTTAAAGTAATCAACCATGCCGACAGTCCGAAAGTCCGGGATGAAGTAAGACAGGAAGTAGCGCAGATGTGCCAGCGCTTCCCCGTGCCTGGGATTATTGACTGACTGTCATTAAATTGTGCTGCTATACCTGCCGAAGATATCAGGTGGCCGAAGTTAAGGTGAAAAGATATGAAAAATAATCATAAAAATGTTCTGGCAGCTATCGGGAATACCCCGTTGGTGCAGCTGGTGAACCTGGATGGAAATCCGGGGGTGAAAATTTACGCCAAGCTGGAAGGCAATAACCCCGGAGGTTCCGTAAAAGACCGCCCGGCTTACTATATGATTACCATGGCGGAAAAGGCCGGACAGCTTACCCCGGACAAGACGATAATCGAGCCGACATCCGGGAATACGGGTATCGCCCTGGCCATGATTGGCGCCGCCAAGGGATACAAGGTGAAGCTGTTTATGCCGGAATGCGTCAGCGTTGAGAGGCAACTGGTGCTACAGGCCTACGGCGCCGAGGTCGTGCTTACTCCGGATAAAGAAGGCGTTGACGGGGCTATACGGCAGGCCCATCAGGCTTTAAAAGCCGACCCGAATAAATATTTCATGCCCAACCAGTTCGATAACGAGAATAATTTGCTAGCCCACTATGAGACCACCGGGCCGGAAATATATAACCAGACCGAAGGTAAGGTTGACGTATTCGTGGCCACCATGGGAACAACGGGAACCCTCATAGGTACCGGTAGATATCTGAAAGAGAAGATTCCCGGTATCAGAATCGTCGGGGTGGAACCCACTCTGGGACATACCATACAGGGGCTGAAAAACATGAATGAGAGTGTTGTCCCCAGAATCTACGACCCCGCGGCTTTCGATGAGCAAATTACTATCGAAGATGGTGACGCCTTTGAAACGGCGCGGCTGCTGGCCGTCAGGGAAGGTCTTTTTGTGGGCATGTCCAGCGGGGCTGCCGTGGCCGGGGCCATGAGTATTGCCGGGAAGATGAAAAAGGGTAACATCGTGACCGTCCTGCCCGACCGCGGTGACCGCTACCTGAGCACCACGCTGTTCCGTTCTTTCTGCGCCAAGTGTCCACCTTAGACGATGGGGCAAATGCCGAGTACTGAAGCTTATTTAGATATTGAAACGACCGGTCTTTCGCCTTCCGACTGTGAAATCACCGTAATCGGTATTTACCTCTGTCGTGGAGATGATACCGAGTTTGTGCAACTGGTCGGGAGAGATATCACTGCCGAAAGCATACTGGAGGATCTCGGCGGTGTTGATATTATCTATACCTATAACGGCAGCCGGTTCGATCTGCCGTTTATTCACTCGCAATTCGGCATAAATCTGGCAGGACTCTTCACCCACCGCGACCTGATGTATGATTGCTGGAGAAATAACCTGTATGGCGGACTCAAAGCCGTTGAACGTCAGCTGGGGATAAATAGAAAACTAACGGAAATGAACGGCTATGAAGCTGTCAGGCTGTGGTGGAAATACGTTGATTCCTTTGATTTGGATGCCCTGAATATGCTTCTTGAGTATAACAAAGAAGATGTAGTCAACCTGAAAACCCTGAAGGACATGTTGCTCTAACCCCCGGCCCCGTTACCCCTTTCTCTCAGATATCTATTCCCACCCAAACCGCCCTCGTGGCATCGGTGGATATCAGCGAATTTCTATTCAAAATGGTGTGAGGATACTGCTTAATCGTGCTATAATAATGATGCAGGCTGGTAAAATAATGAGAGGAGATTTTAGCTCATGGATGAACTAAAGGTTTTATGCGGCAGCGCTCACCCGGCTCTGGCTGAGGCGATAACCAGTTATTTGGGGATAAACCTGGGCGAATGTGAAGTAAAGCAATTCAGTAATGAAAATACCTTTGTTCGTATTAAGGAGAACGTCCGTCAACGTGACACCTTTGTCGTTCAGCCCACCTCCTCTCCGGTAAATAACAACCTGGTGGAACTGCTTATCATGCTGGATGCCCTGAAGCGGGCTTCGGCCGGCCGGATTAC
>JAGLTT010000039.1 GCA_023135135.1 Dehalococcoidales bacterium | reverse complement strand
GCGTTCAGGCAGCGCTGGTACCGGTTAATGCCGGACAGCGCCTCTATCTGGTCGTCAGGCAGTTCCTGCCCGACCCTCAAGCCCTCTTTCAGGACTACCTCAGCCAGTAGGCTGAAGGCGTACTTACCGTCCAGGTGAACGTTTACCCGCTTCTCACGGCTCTTTCCCGCCGTTAGTCTGGTTATTTTACTCATTACCCTATTAAAAACACAAAAGGCTGAAGCCTGTGCCTCAGCCTTGCTGTTTACCCTCTATCTTTTAAGCCCGGTTAATCCCGGTAAATGCCTGTTACTCTTCGTCAGGCGATTCGGTATGGGTAGTGCCGGCTGAGGCTCTTATCCGCTCTTCAATTTCCTGGGCGAGCTCAGGATTTTGCGCCAGGTATTGCTTGGCGCTTTCCCGGCCCTGCCCGAGGCGGATGTCACCGTAGGAGAAAAAGGCTCCGGCTTTACTTAACAGCTCCAGCTCTATACCAATATCAAGGAGATTGCCCTCTTTGCTTATGCCGTGGTCGAACATAATGTCAAACTCGGCAGTGCGGAATGGAGGGGCAACCTTATTCTTAACTACCTTAACTCTAACACGACTGCCTAATGCTTCGGTTCCCTGCTTGATGGTCTCCGCGCGCCTCAGATCAATCCTTACCGAGCTATAGAACTTCAGCGCTCTGCCCCCGGTAGTCACCTCTGGATTACCGAAGACGATGCCCACCTTTTCTCTCAGTTGGTTGATGAATACCACCGCTGTCCCGGACCGTCCGATGGCAGCGGCGAGTTTCCTCAGGGCCTGTGACATAAGGCGGGCCTGCAGACCCATCTGCGGGTCTCCCATATCCCCCTCGATTTCAGCCCGGGGAACCAGAGCGGCGACGCTATCAATAATTATCACATCAATGGCGCTGCTCCTTACCAGCGCTTCGGTAATCTCCAGTGCCTGCTCGCCGGTATCCGGTTGTGAGATGAGCAGTTCGTCAACGTTGACGCCGCAACTGGCAGCGTAAGAGGGGTCAAGGGCATGCTCTGCATCAATATAGGCAACCGTACCTCCTCTTTTTTGTGCTTCTGCGATGATATGCTGGGCTAAGGTAGTTTTTCCGGATGACTCGGGTCCGAATATTTCCGTGATACGTCCTTTGGGTATCCCTCCGATACCTAGAGCTAGGTCTAAAGCCAGGGAGCCGGTTGGAATGGCTTCTATTGGCAGTATGGCTGACTCCCCCATCTTCATGATGGAGCCCTTGCCGAACCGCTTTTCTATCTGGCCAATAGCCAATTCCAGTGCTTTTTCTCTCTCCGTGGTCATCTCTCGCCTCAACCAGATAATAGCACAACAGTTTTACCAAAACAAGTAGTATATTACAAATTTCTTTATTAACTTCATTCTGCCTGACCAACAACCGTGAAAAGTGGTATAATCCCGCTAAAGTAGCGGAATGATATTTACAGAAGGTAAGACGATATCATGTATGCACTCCTGATTATACCGGTACTGGCGATATTGTATTTCGGGTTGCTTTTCTGGCTCAGAGACCCTAATGCCAACCTGCGCCTGAATTTTGACAAGCTTAAAAAAGAACCGTGGCATTTCGGTGAAGAATTTTTATGGGGGAGCGCTACCTCTGCCCATCAGGTAGAGGGAAACTGCACGAACAACAACTGGTTTCAGTTCGAGTCCGCCGTCGATAAAGAAGGTAAACCCAGGATTTCAAACGGACAGAAAGCCGGCGTCTGCTGTGACCAGTGGAACCGCTATAAAGAAGATATTCAGCTTATGAAAGAGCTATCGTTGCATGCCTACCGCTTCTCGGTGGAATGGAGCAAAATTGAGCCGAAGCAGGGTGAGTTCGACGAAGCGGCGCTGGACCACTACGAACAGGTCGTGGACGAACTTCTGGCCCACGGCATCGAACCGATGGTGACGCTGCACCACTTTACCAACCCTATCTGGTTTGAGGAAAAGGGGGCATTTCTCCAGGAGGATTCGCCGGAAATATTTACCAGGTTTGCGGAGCATGTTGTCCGGCGTCTCGGCTCTAAAGTAAAGCTGTGGTGCACCATCAACGAGCCGTCCGTATATGCCTTCAACGGGTTCTTTATCGGGGGATTCCCTCCGGCGGAAAGAAATCTTCCAAAAGCCGCAGTGGTCTTTAAGAACCTGCTGCGGGCCCACACAGCCGCATATACCCGTATTAAGGAAATCCAGCCGCAGGCTCAGGTGGGACTCGTCGTGGTCATGATAATCTATGAGCCTCCCAGCCGGTGGAATCTGCTGGACATCGCGTTCAATCGCTTGCTCAGACGGAATATGAGCGATTCGCATTTTAAGTACCTCGTGGACGGTCGCTTCAAATTCTCCATACCCGGAATGGCCCGCGAATCATATAACAGCGGTATCCGGGATGCCTTTGATTTTATCGGTGTGAACTATTACATGCGCTTCTTGTGGAAATTAAGGCCTTTCGGTAAAAGGAAGCTGGATATAGTGGAAAACGCGCCTCCTGAGAAGCTGACGGATATGGGGTGGGAAATTTACCCGGAGGGACTGTACCGCGTCCTCAAGCTGGTAACTAGCTATACCTCCAAGCCCATCTATATCACGGAGAACGGCATTGCCGATGACGGCGATACGAAAAGGGCGAAGTTCATCGAAGACCATTTGCTTGTCCTGAATAAAGCGATTGCCGATGGCATGAATATCAAAGGATACTTTTACTGGTCGTTAATCGATAATTTCGAATGGGCACACGGGTTCGAGAAGCGATTCGGACTCTATCACATCGATTACGCCACGCAAAAGCGGACACTCCGCGAGGGGAGCCGCAAATACCCGGAGATAATTCGCCAGAGCCGCCGTTAAATATCGGCAATCGGCGGCATGGTACACTTGTGGGCGGCGGCGGCTTTCCTGGCCTCGATTTTACGTTTCAGTTCCTCCGGTGCGTCTCCGGTAAGGATATAGCGGTCAAGGGCTTCGTAGCTGAAGCCCATTTCAGTCTCATCGGTCTGGCCCTCCCACAGGCCGGCGGACGGCGGTTTATCGATGATTTCCCGGGGGATTTCCAGGTAGCGCGCTAGTTCCCTGACTTCTCCCTTGACCAGGTTGCCCAGCGGCAATATATCCACGCCGCCGTCGCCGTACTTGGTGAAGTAGCCGGCGGTAATTTCGCTCCGGTTGCCGGAACCGGCCACGATATATTTCAGTTGATTAGCGATATAGTAGAGGGTTACCATTCTCAGCCTGGCTTTGAGGTTAGCCCGGGCAAGATTGCCGATTGCCGGGTCAGGCTGATTGTCCGGTAATATCTTAATCATGGCGTCGAAAGCGCCGTCCAGCGGCGTTTCTACAGTCGGTATGTCAAACCGGCTGGCAACGATTCCGGCATGTGCTTTATCGGTATCGATGCTATGGCAGGGCATAATCACGCCGAGGGTGTTCTGCGGGAAAGCCCGCTGGCAGAGTGCCCCCACCACCGAGGAGTCGAGTCCCCCGCTCAATCCCAGCACCACGCCCCGGCACCCGGCTGCTTGCACCTTCTCCTTAATCCACGCTACCAGCTTACGGGTTATTTGTTCCGTGTCCATTGGCTTCTCCTTTGCAGGGCGGACTTATCAATAGTATACTGGCTAATAGATACCCCGTCAAAAGGGTCGTTATGCCAGCCGATATTATCCTGAAAAATGCCAGTGTGCTTACCATGGACGACGCGCAGCCGTCCGCGGAGTTGGTGGCTATCACCGGCGACAGGATACTTATGGTCGGCGGTAACGACGTACTGGATTCGTTGTCCGGTGCGAAAACGAGAGTAATCGACTGCCAGGGCAGGGCGGTGGTGCCCGGTTTCAACGATGCCCACCTCCACCTTTTTTCCCTGATAAGAAAGCTCCTCAGTATTGACATGAGTCCGGCCTCGGTGCGCTCTATCGCCGATATCAAGGAGGCAGTACGCCGCCGGGCGGAGAAAACCCCGCCGGGGACATGGCTGAGTGGCACTGATTATAACGAGTTTTACCTGGCGGAGAAACGCTGCCCCACCCGCCGGGACCTTGATGAGGCAGCCCCACACCACCCGGTAGTTTTGACCCACCGTTCTCTGCACGCCTGCGTGCTCAACAGCCTGGCGCTTTCTCTGGCTGGCATCAACAGAGAAACACCGGAGTCGCCCGGAGCCCGCATCGAGCGTGACCTGGATACCGGCGAGCCAAACGGCATACTAATCGAGATGCTGGGCTATATCCGTAGCGAGGTAATGCCGCCTTTTTCCGATGCGGAACTGGACGAAGCATTCGCGCTGGTTAACTGGCATCTCCTTTCATATGGCATAACCTCGTTTCAGGAAGCGACATACAGGAATGACCGCGGCCGATGGCAGATTGTCCGTAAATTTAAAGACGCGGGCAAACTGCAGAGTCGGGTCTACATGATGACAGGCCCTGAAACACGGCACCAGTTTCAGGAAGACGGTCTGGTGACGGGGTCGGGCGATAGTCAACTCCGGCTGGGAGCAATCAAGATAATGCTGGGCGAATCGGCCGGACAGGGGGAACTTACGCAGGAAGAGTTGAATCTCCTTGTCCTCGATTGCCATCAGTCCGGCTTTCAACTGGCTTTCCACGCTATTACCGAGAGCGCTATCGAGTCTGCCATTAATGCCCTGGAATATATAAACGGTCATTCTCCGGTGGCCGGAAGGCGACACCGCATTGAGCACTGCAGCGAATGTCCCCCCTATCTCCTGGCGCGACTGAAAAAGCTCGGGGCGGTTATCGTTACCCACCCCTCGACCATCTATTACAACGGCGAGAGGTATCTGGCGACGGTAGACCCAAAGCAGCTGCCGTGGCTTTACCGCATTAAATCACCGATGGAAAGCGGCGTAGTTGTCGCTGCCGCCTCGGATGCGCCGGTCTCGCCCGTTAATCCCCTGGCGGGTGTCTACGGGGCGGTCACCCGTAAGGCTGAGTCCGGACAGGTGCTCCTGCCGGAGGAAGCCATTTCACCCGAGCAGGCACTGGCGCTTTACACCACCAATGCCGCCTATGCCTCTTTTGAAGAAGATATCAAAGGCTCCATCGCGCCGGGTAAGCTGGCTGACATTGTCATTTTAAGTGATAACCCCACGCAAGTGCCGCCCGAGCAGCTAAAGGACATTAAGGTGCAGATGACCGTTATCGGTGGGGAGGTGGTCTGGGAGAGCTAAACGTTCTGTCATTGCGAGTCCTTCCACTGAAGGACGTGGCAATCTCAACAAGCGTAATATGAGATTGCTTCGGTCGCGGAGTTTATACTGAGCGAAGCGAATGTGCTCCTCGCAAAGACTATCTTTTTTTATGATTAGGTCGACCCGATAGCCGTGGCGGTGGCGTACTCCCTGGAGTGTGAGAGGCTTACGTCTATTTCTTTTATCCCCAGCCTGTCCGCCTCTTTTTTTGCCCGGCCGTTGAGCCTGATATGCGGCTTGCCGCTGGGGTAATAAAGGGTTTCGATTTCCCGCCAGGCCACGCCCCGGTTACCGGTGCCCAGCACCTTCATAACCGCCTCCTTACTGGCGAAGCTGGCGGCCAGCGAATGGGGACGGTGGCCGTAAATATTCAACTCCCCTTCCGTGTAGACACGGCGCAGGAAGCGGTCGCCGAAGCGTTCTATTACCCGGCGGATTCGGTCGATTTCTATGATGTCGGTGCCGATGTGGTGCTGCATTTTTTCAGCCTGTTTTTTATCCTTTTAATAACAATTGGGTAAGTTCGGCGCACAGCCTTTTCAGGAGCCGCTGGGGAGGCTTGTCAAGTAAACTGGTATAGAGCGGGGTGATGGAGATATCGCCCTGCTCGATTGCCAGAATATCGGTGCCGTCTTCTCCGGCCTCGGTCAGTCTCTCGCGCACCAGCCGGTACTGTTTCTTCTGGCCATGGTCGTCTTCCTCGACGGTGTTGATGTGGCTGGAGCGGGCCAGACGGGTGATTTTTAAACCGCCGATTTCCTCCAGAGGCAGGTCGGGCACGTTGATATTAAGGAATATCCTGGTCGGTTTAGCGGCTATCTTCTGTGCCAGTATCGCGGTAACCCGGGCGGCGCTATCCAGTCCCGGCTGGCTGTCCGGGGGTGCCGAGACGGCCAGGGCGGGTAAACCGTGGAAGTAGCCCTGCAGGGCGCCGCCGACCGTTCCGGAGATGTGCACGTCTTCCCCGAGGTTAAGGTTGGTGTTGATGCCCGAGACGACTATATCCACACTATCCTCGACGAGCTTGCCGAGGGCCAGGATAACACAGTCCGAGGGTGAGCCGTCAACGGCATAGGCGGTTACCCCCGGCACCGGTGACCTGACTTTCTCCGCGTGCAGGGGTTCGAACAGCGTTACCGCCGTGCCGATGGCGCTCCTTTCACCGTCCGGAGCGACCACGGTCACGCGGGCGATTATCTGTAATTCCCGCACCAGCGCCCACAGGCTTTCGGCGTTTATACCGTCGTCATTGGTTACCAGTATGTTCATGAATACTATTTTCCGTTTACGTCTGTAGTTTATCACAGCTTTGAAAGCGACGGCAAAATAAAAATATATAATATACGGAAAATATACGGAAATCTATTTGCCGAATGATTGACTATGTGGTAATATCTAATAGTACTTCTAGCAGTACTCCCGCTTAGTTCTTAGGTACATTTAAACTGATGTTAGTAGTTGCCTGCGTTAAACAGGTGCCAGACACCACTCAGGTAAAAGTCGACCCGGTTACCGGTACTCTCATCAGGGAAGGTGTACCCTTCATCATGAACCCCTACGATACCCACGCCCTTGAAGAAAGCCTCCGGCTGAAGGATAAGTACGGGTTTCGCGTCGCGGTAATTTCCATGGGGCCTCCCACTGCCGAAGTTACTCTGCGGAAAACTCAGGCTTTGGGAGCCGATGAGGCCATTCTGCT
>JAGLTT010000038.1 GCA_023135135.1 Dehalococcoidales bacterium | reverse complement strand
TGCCGGATGGTCTTGAACAGGGGATTTTCCACGCCCTGTTCCCCCTTAATATCCTCCACCGATTTGCCCCTGATTTCCTCCCAACAGCGGTCGAAGGCTTCACCGCGTATCGGGAAAGTGCAGTAGGTCGCCGTGGGGCCCATATCCAGTTCCGGGATAGCCACGTGCATCTTTACCCCCTGGGTATCCGCACCGCTTTCAATCAATTTCCAGATAACCTGCTGCCAGGTACCGGCGGGGCCATCGGGCGCGGCGGGGTGTAGATTTATGATGTCATACTTTTCACACATCTCCGGGCCGGTGATAAGCATAAAACCGGCCAGCACACACAGGTCAGGGTTGAAACCATTCAGCCGCTTCATGACCTCTCTATCGTAGTCCAGTCGCCACTGCGGCAGCGGTTGAGCAGGGTCGGGGTTGGGCATATCTCTCACCGCCTTGTACATCTGGTAAGAGAAGCTGATCAAAGGAATACCGTATCCCTTCACCATATCCAGATACTGGTCGGTAGCTTCCGTCTCACCATAGTCGCGACTGCAAAATACGAACTCTATCTCCGCGTCGAGTTCTCCAGAGGTAATGCTATCCCGTGTTGTCTTTAGAAGCCCCCTGGAACCCGCGCCTCTCCCCGTGGAAAACCAGCCGATTTTATAGCGATTACTCACCGCTACCTCCTCCTGAGGAACCGCGATTTCACTTTAGCCCAGGTGCTGAAAATATGCACGAATATACTTGACTTGCCTCCGGATATTCTGCCCCGTGCCAGAGACTTGAGAAATTCATCCTTATCCTTGAATTCAGGCATCTCCACACAGGCATTACCGATTTCGGTAAGGGTATGAGCATCGCTGCCGGCGCTGCCCGGTATGCCGTGTTTCTCCGCAAAAGCTTTGGCTTTCTCGGAATTAGCCGTAAATGGGCTCCGGGAATTAAGCACCTCTATCAGGTCTATTTCCCCGGCTATATCATCGATAGCCCAGTCCTTCAAAGCAGAGCCACGCATCGTTTCAAAAGGATGCGGGATGTTCACCAGTCCCCCCTGTGCCCGGATACGCTTAATCGTCTCTTGAGGAGTCAATCCGCCGGGTATGGTCTCTTTCAGGAACATGCCCATGATTTCGCCCTGGGTGGTTAAAATCTCCTGGGCGACGATAACCCTGAACGGCGCCAGTTTCTGCATCATCAGGGCGCCATCGACGATACCATGGTCGGCTACGGCAATACAGTTAATTCCCAGTTCCTGGCAACGCTTGACGATTTTTTCGAGAGGCGTACTGCAGTCCATGGAAAATTCGGTATGTATATGAAGGTCGGCTTTTAACAAAACAGTCTCAGCTTCTCCTTTCCAGATAGGTACCGGAACGCGTGTCCACCTTGACGACATCGCCTTCATTGATGAATATGGGTACCTGTATCGTCACCCCGGTTTCCAGTTTGGCCGGCTTGGTGCCGGCGGTGGCGGTATCTCCCTTGAAACCGGGGTCGGTCTCGGTTACTTCGAGCTCCACCGTAATCGGCATTGTAACGCCTACAATCTTATCTTTGTAGCTGGATAATTCTACGGCATTGCCTTCTTTAAGGTAGTCAAGCACATCCCCGAGCTGTTCCGAGGTCAGCGGCATCTGCTCGAAGCTCTCCTGGTCCATGAAATAGTAAAGGTCGCCGTCATTATAGAGATACTGCATTTGCCGCTCGTCGATTCGGGCGCGTACGAGTCTGTCGTTCGATTGAAAAGAACGCTCGATGGTGTGGCCGGCGTTGATATCACGCAGCTTCACTTTCGCCAGAGCCGTCCGTTTCATCTTGACATGCTGGTAATCGACGACCTGATAAAGCTTGCCTTCTAATTCGATGATAACTCCTTTTCTCAATTCGGTAGCATTAATCATATCTCACCTTTCTAGCCTGAGAGAGCACTCTCACTTTACCCTGTTCCATGACCACCGTATCTTCAATCCTGACTCCTCCCCACCCGGTCAGGTAAATGCCCGGCTCCACGGTGAACACCATGCCTTCGTTAAGTGTTTCTTCCGAGTCCGGCCCGAGGCGAGGGAGTTCGTGGGCGGCCAGCCCGACGCCATGGCCCAGCGTATGGCCGAAGGCATTGCCGTAACCCGCTTTCTCGATAATTTCCCGGGCGACGCTGTCAGCCTGATGCCCCGTTATACCCGCACTTATTATAGACATTGCTACCGTCTGCGCGTCAAGGACGGTACGATATATTTTCCTGAAAGTGCCATCGGGAACGCCGATATATATGGTACGGCTGAGGTCGCTGGCGTAGCCTTCATACCTGGCCCCCATATCTATTAATACCGGCTCACCCTCGTTGATGACACGGTCGGAAGGCTTGGCATGGGGCAACGCCGCCTGAGGCCCGGAGGCAACTATAATTTCGAAAGGCAGTGCCTGGCTGCCGTTTTCCCGCAGGCTTTTCTCCAGTTCCCAGGCTACCTGCTTTTCCGTCATACCAGCTTTGATAGTGCTTTCAACATATTCAAAGGCAGCATCGGTAATAGCGGCGGCCTTCCTGATAAACTCGATTTCTCCAGGTTCTTTCACCGCCCTCAGAGACTCGACCATTCCGTTTACAGGGACAAGCTTGACGGGAACCTTTTTCTTTTTCATGGCATCGTTCAGCTGACGGTGGAAATTAAACGTTACATCGCCGGCCTCGAACCCGAGTCTTTTTATGCCAGAATCACTCACCAGCCCGGGAAACCAGTCGGCAATACTACCGGCAATTTGTAATATCTCGAAACCTGGGGCTTCGGTTTTGGCCTGCTCGGTATAGCGGAAGTCCGTGGCCAGGACTGCTTTCTTCTCCATAATCAGCAGATAGCCCGCCGAGCCATCGAAACCGGAAAGATAGCGCCGGTTTTCCATCTGAGAAATAAAAAACGCATCTATTTCCTTTTCGGCGAATTTTTCGCTAAGCTTCTGCAATCGATTATTCATGTTTATCACTATCTCCCCGCGCCATGGGGTGGGCGGAGAGGTATATCTTACGCGCCCGGCTCTGCGTAACATGGGTGTAAATCTGCGTGGACTGAAGGTCGGCGTGTCCCAGCAGCTCCTGGACAACTTTCAAATCGGCTCCGCCGTCGAGGAGGTGGGTGGCGAAGGTATGACGCAGTACATGCGGGTGTACCTTTTTATTGATGGTCCGGGCGTATTTCTCCAGTATTTTCTGTACCCTCCGGGCCGCCAGACGACCGCCGTAGCGATTAACGAACAGGGCATTGTTCTTTTTATCCCCGAGAAGCTCGCGCCTACCGTCACTCATATAGATACTCAACGCGTTTGCCGCCGGCGTACCAATCAGCACCACCCGCTCCTTGGAACCTTTACCCCAGACGCGTATTTCATTGGTGGCCAGGTTTATCTGCTCTACGTTCATATTCACCAGCTCGCTGACCCGCAGGCCGGAGGCATACAGCAGTTCCAGCAGGGCGCGGTCGCGCTGGCCCTGCGGCTGCGAAATGTCGGGCGATTCCACCAGGCGTTTGGCCTCATCAATAGTCAGGAAAGAGGGCAGTCGACGGTCCAGCCGTGGCGAAACGGTCGTGGCGGCCGGACTCGCGGAAATCAAATCCTCGCGCATCAGATAGCGGTAAAATGAGCGAATCGCCGAGAGCTTGCGGGCGATACTCGACTTAGCCTTACCCTGCTCCATAAGGTACGCCAGGTAGGCACGCAGTGTCTGCTTATTAACGTCTTTCAGGGAATCAATCCCCTGACCGCTGACGAAGCCAAAGAACTCCAGCAGGTCGTTGGTGTAGTTACGCACGGTATAAGCCGAGGCATTTCTCTCCGCCTCAAGATAGGCGATATAATTTGTAAAAATCTCCTGCATCGGTTTTAGTCCTGCGGGACTTTCCCCTTGTACTCGCACTTGGTGCACCAGGCCTGCTTACCATGCCGGGTGAGCAGCCCGCCGCACTGAGGGCAGGGCTGGGGGAGAGGCCGGAAGTTGGTAACGAAATCGCAGTCGGGATAGCCGCTGCAGCCGTAGAAAGTCCGCTTCTTTTTACTTACCCTCTGTACGATTTCCTTACCGCACTTCGGGCAATTTGCTCCTACTTTTATCTGGAACGACTGCGTATGCTTGCACTCGGGGAAGCCGCTGCAGGCGATAAATTTCCCGAAGCGCCCCGTCTTGACTATCAGCGGCTTGCCGCACTTGGGACAGGGGTCACCCGTTTCCTCGTCCGCCAGCTTCACCTTTTCCGCCGTCTGAAGCGCCCTTTGTAAATCTTTATCAAAGGGAGTGTAGAAGTCCTGGATAACACTCGGCCAGTCGCGCTCTTTAGCGGCGATATCGTCGAGTTCGTTTTCCATGTCAGCGGTAAACTTGACGTTGATAATGTCGGGGAAGTGCTGAACGAGCAAATCATTGACCGCCATGCCCAGTTCCGTGGGCTGAAAGACCCCCCTGGCTTTGCTGACATACTCACGGTCCTGAATCGTGGATATCGTCGGCGCATAGGTGCTGGGTCGACCGATACCATTTTGCTCCAGAGTCTTGACCAGTGTCGCCTCGGTATAGCGGGGCGGGGGCTGGGTAAAACGCTGCTCCGGGAAAATCCCCAGGAGTTTGAGCTCGTCGCCCTTTTCCAGACGGGGGAGTGAGGTTTTACCTTCTTCCTCGACCTCGTCCTTGCCCTCGCTGTAAAGGGTCATGAAACCAGGAAAAGTATTGACCGAGGCGGCTGTTCTGAGCAGATGTTCACGATGGTTTTTAGCCTCGATATCAACGGTGGTATTATCGAACAGGGCAGCCGCCATCTGGCTGGCCACCATGCGCTTCCAAATAAGGTCGTACAACCTGAACTGGTTGGTATTGAGGTATTTTTTAATCAGGGCAGGCTCACGGTGGGTCCGGGTAGGGCGGATAGCCTCGTGCGCCTCCTGCGCCCCCCTGGCGCGGGTGGTAAAGGCACGGGGGCGGGGCGGCAGGAATTTCGGACTGTATTTTTCACGGATAAAGGCCACGGTCTCGCCGATAGCAGAACCGGCCACACGGGTGGAGTCGGTACGCATATAGGTGATAAGCCCGACATTGCCTTCACCGCCAACCGGCAGGCCTTCATATAGCTGCTGGGCGATTGCCATAGTCTGCCTGGCGGTGAAGCGGAGCTTGCGCCAGGCTTCCTGCTGTAAGGTGCTGGTAGTGAAGGGTGGGGCCGGCTGGCGGGTAGCCTTCCTGGTGCTTACCTTAAGCACGTCATAGGCCGACTGCTCCAGAGCGATTTTTACCTTATCGGCTTCTTCTTGCGTATGAATATCAAGCTTTTTACCATCGATGAGGCCGATTAATGTCGCCCGGAAGGAAGCTTTCTCCTTCTTCTTGCTCAACTCGGCCTCGATAGCCCAGTATTCCTCGGGCACGAACGCCTGAATTTCACGCTCGCGGTCGACGATTATCTTGACCGCTACCGACTGCACTCTACCGGCGGAGAGGCGTTTCCTGACCTTCTTCCAGAGCAGCGGGCTAATATTATAGCCGACGAGCCTGTCCAGGATACGCCGTGCCTGCTGGGCGTCTACCAGCTGCATATCTATGGTGCGGGGATTCTGAAAAGCGGATTTCACGGCTTCTTCGGTTATCTCACGGAAGACGACACGATAGTAATTCTGTTTATCCGTCCTGACTACCTCGGCCAGGTGCCAGGCGATGGCTTCCCCTTCGCGGTCGGGGTCGGTAGCCAGGTATATCGCGGAGGCGCCTTTCGCCGCCTGCTTAAGCTCGTTGACCAGCTTGGTCTTAGCCTTGGGCACCACGTACCTGGGCACAAAACCGTTTTCTATGTCCACGCCCATCTGACCGCGTGGTAAGTCCCTCACATGCCCGAGCGAAGCTTTCAGGCTATAGCTCTTACCGAGTATTTTACCCAGTGTTCTGGCTTTGGCCGGCGATTCTACAATAACTAATTTCTTGCTCATATTCTTTAATCAACTCTCACTCTATATTCCTGCCGTAGTTCCCGTGCCAGAACATAATTCATGGTACCTACCTGGTTGACCAGTCCCTTTAGCTCCATCATCGCCAGTGTGCCACTGACCTCGGCGGCCGATAGGCCGCTCTTCCGGCAGACCTCATCGATATGGGTCGGTTCGGCACCGAGCTGTTTGAGAAGCGCAGACTCGGTCTCGGACTCGGGGAGAACCTCCCGCATCTCTATCTGGCGGGCTACCGCCGTCAGGTTAAGTTCTTCCAGGATATCGGCGCATTCTCTTACCAGCTTGGCTCCTTCCTGGATAAGATGATTGGTACCCCGGCTTACCGGCGACAGGATACTGCCGGGAATGGCGAATACTTCCCGGTTCTGCTCCAGCGCCATGCGGGCGGTAATCATGGCGCCGCTGGTCTCGTCGGCCTCGGTGACCATAACGCCCAGGCTCAGTCCACTGAGAATCCGATTACGACGAGGAAAGTTTTCCGCGCGGGGCCGTGTGCCCAGGGGGTACTCGCTCAACAGAGCGCCGCGTTCCATAATATCACGGGCCAGCCTTTCGTTTTCGGCCGGGTAGACGATATCGAGTCCGCAGGCGAACACGGCCAGACTGCGGCCACCGGCTTCGAGAGTGCTCCGGTGGGCGATGGTATCGATTCCCTTGGCCAGGCCGCTGACAATGGTAATTTTGCTCCGGGCAAGGTCGGTCACGAGCTCTTGGGTTACCTGCTTACCATAGACAGTCGCCCGCCGGGTGCCGACCACCGCCAGGCACCATTCATCCTCCGGCAGCAGCGAGCCCCGCACGTAAAGTACCGGCGGATAGTCATAAATTTCTTTGAGTCGTCCCGGGTAACCGGAATCGTTGCAGGTAAGCACCTGAATACCGAATCGGTTCAGTTTCTCCAGTTCGACTTCAGGGTCGACTTTATCCCGCCACTGACCGATAGCACGCAGGGCCGGGCTGTCAAGTCCGGAACGTTTCAGTTCGCCGGGGGAAGCCTTCCAGGCCTGTTCCAGGCTGCCGAAGTATTTCTCAAGCTGGGACAGCCTGACCCGCCCGATGC
>JAGLTT010000037.1 GCA_023135135.1 Dehalococcoidales bacterium | reverse complement strand
GGAATAATAGGAAGAGGGGCTGACGCCCCTCTTAAACGCCCCGCCGGGGGGGACGAGTAGAGACTTAAGGGATAAAAGCCGCCCATGATCAAGCCGATTGTCGCCATTGTTGGCCGTCCTAATGCCGGAAAATCCACCCTCCTTAATCGAGTCGTGGGGAAACCCCTGGCTATTACCGAGGATATACCGGGGACCACCCGCGACCGCAACCTGGCCGATGTTACCTGGCAGGGGGTCGAATTTACCCTTATCGATACCGGCGGACTGGAGATAGAGCCCGATACCACTATCGCTCAGGGTATCAAAGCACAGATAGAGACGGCCATCAGCGATGCCGACGTTATTCTCGACATGGTGGACGTTAAAGACGGCCTGACGCGGTCAGATTTCGAAATCGCCGATATGCTCCGCCGCGCCAGCAAACCGTTACTGGTGGTGGTCAATAAGGCGGATAACGAGCGACTGGAAATGGAAGCCCTGGAATTCTACGAACTGGGACTGGGAGAACCGATGGTCATCAGCTCCCATCATGGCCGCGGCGTAGCCGAGCTCATGGACAGGATAGTCGCCCTGCTGCCACCACCACCCCCCGCCGAGGCTACCACGGAAGCCATCAAGGTAGCCATCGCCGGGCGACCCAATGTGGGCAAGTCAATGCTACTGAATGCCCTGGTGGGTAAAAAGCGGGCAATTGTCGATGATACACCGGGTACCACCCGCGATGCCGTTGATACACCGTTTGACTTTAACGGTCATAATGTGCTACTTATTGATACGGCCGGGGTCAGGCGGCGGGGACGGGTAAAAGCGGGGGTGGAACGCTACAGCGTCATCCGTACCCTGCGGGCGATTGACCGGGCTGATATAGTCCTGCTGATACTCGATGCCACCGAAGCGGTAACGACTCAGGACACACACATTGCCGGGTATATTGAGCAAGCCGCCAAGGGCATTATAATCATCGCGAACAAGTGGGACCTGATTGAAAACAAAGACATAGCCGGGTGGAACAGACTCATCAAGAGCCAGTTTAAATTTGCCTCTTACGCACCGATATTATATACTTCGGCTAAGTCAGGACAGGGAGTAGAGAGAATTATGCCTCAGGTAAGCCAGGTCTACCAGGAGAGGCTTAAAAGGTTATCCACCGCCACGGTAAACAGCGTCGTCCAGCAGGCGGTTGCTTCTCATAACCGACCGAGAATCAGGAATAAGCAGCTCAAGATATTTTACGCCACCCAGGCGGAAGTAAATCCGCCGACCTTCGTATTCTTCACCAATGACACCAGACTTATCCACTTCTCCTACCGCCGCTACCTGGAAAATAAACTACGCGATGCATTCGGCTTTTACGGCACGCCGCTCCGCATGGTTTTTAAGACAAGGGGTGAAGAATGACCGCCGGCCTGTACATTGCCGTAGTAGCGATCGGCTACCTTATCGGCTCCATACCCTTCGGGCTGTTGATAAGCCAGGCATTCGCCAAAAAGGATATCAGGCAGGTCGGCAGCGGCAAGATAGGCACGACCAACGTGATGCGGGCGGCGGGTAAAAAAGCGGCGGCCCTTTCACTCATTCTCGATGTGGGCAAAGGAGTACTAGCAGTTACCTTAGCCGGGCTGATATTCAGCGATTACAGCACGGCCTCTACCGGAGGCTTTGCCTGGCTGGAAAGCGCCAAGGTACTGGCGGCTCTATCGGCGATTGCCGGGCACAGTTGGTCCGTGTTCCTCAAGTTCAAAGGCGGGCGCGGGGTGGCCACTTTTCTCGGAGGGTTGCTGGCTTTGTACTGGCCGGCGGCGGTGGTCGGTGCATTATTCATGATTGGCATCGGCTTCAGAACCAGATACATGTCACTCGGCTCCATCATCGGTGCCGTTACCGCCTTCATTATGCTGACGGCATTTAACCTCCTGAGAATAGACTTTTTACAACCATATCCCCCCTTTGAATACGTCACGTATGCCATGATATGCGCCGTATTTATCTACGTAATGCACCGCGATAATATCATCAGACTGGTATCCGGCACCGAGCGCAGGATTGGCGAGGAGGCAAAGGTCGGAACTTCGCCTTCGTCCAACAAACCCTGAATAACCATCATCACTCCACACAAGGAAGTACAGGCTTTAGAAAATGCAGAAGATTGCTGTTATCGGCACTACCACATGGGGAATAACACTGGCAATACTGCTGGCCAATAAGGGTACCGAGGTCAGACTGTGGGCACGGACAAAAAAAGAAGCCAATGTAATCAGGAAAAAAGGCTCCGACCCGGCCCGTCTCCCCGATGTTATCCTGCCGGAACAAATAACCATTACCAGTAAGATGGCCGAAGCGCTGGATGACGCGAACGCCGTAATCCTTGCCGTGCCCTCCGCCACTATGCGCCAGAATATTTCACAGGTAGCCAGCCATCTCACCAAATCGACTATCGTGATAAGCGCCGCCAAGGGTCTGGAGATAGGCAGCAACAAACGCATGTCGCAGGTTATCGCCGAGGAAATCGATCCCCGTTTTGAATCCAATATCTGCGTACTTTCCGGACCCAACCTTGCCCGGGAAATCATCAACAACCACCCCGCCGCCGCCGTGGCAGCCGCCGAAGACAGCGAGACGGCCAAGAAGGCGCAAAGGCTACTGACATGTCCCAATTTCTGCGTCTTCACCAATTCCGACATTATCGGGGTGGAGCTGGGGGGCTCTTTAAAGAACATCATCGCGCTGGGCGCGGGCATCGCCGACGGACTGGGTTACGGAGATAATGCTAAAGCGGCTTTCGTGACGCGGGGCCTGACCGAAATAACCGCCCTGGGCATGGCGCTGGGGGCAAACCCCCTCACCTTCTCCGGGCTGGCGGGGCTGGGAGATGTAATCGCTACCTGCTCCAGCCCGTTAAGTCGCAACCACTACGTGGGCACCGAACTGGCCAAGGGACGCCCTCTGGCGGAAATTCTGGAATCAATGACCGAGGTAGCCGAGGGAGTGAATACCACGCTAGCCGCCACGAACCTGGCCGAGCAACTCGGGCTGGAAATGCCGATTACGGAAAAGATACACCAGGTGCTTTATGAAGATGCCGACCCCCGCCAGACGGCGGTAGAGCTTATGGGAGGCAATGCCAGGCACGAACTCTCCGGACGACGGTGGCGTTTGTTCTCTCTCTTTAGACGCAGGAAAAAGGCCTCAAGTACTTAACCGCAAGAATCAATCCCCGCCTATTTATCCTTTTGCAGGCTCCTGGCCAGCTCCTCGAACAGCTGACGCTGCTCTTTGCTAAGTGATTCCGGCGTCACCACACGTAAAATAACCAGCTGGTCGCCGTGTCCGCCGCCACGCAGGTGGGGAATACCCTTATTGTTCAGCTTAAAGACCTTACCGTTCTGGCTGCCGGCCGGAATTTTAAGCTTGCTCTCACCGTAAAGGGTCGGTACTTCCACTTCCGTTCCGAGAGCCGCCTGGGCAAAATTAACCGGCAGTTCAAAGATAACACTATCACCCTCCCTGGTGAAGAACTCGTGGCGAGCTACCGAAATCACCACGTACAGATCACCCGGAGAACCACCGCGAGAACCGGCATCGCCCTCACCGGTAAGGCGTATGCCATTACCATCGTCAATACCGGCGGGCACCTTGACCGAGATATGCCTCTTTTGCTTCTGCAAACCGGAACCCTTGCAGTCCTGACAGGGTTCGGTAATCAGAGCCCCCTCGCCATGACACTGTCCACAAACAGCCGTATTAACGAATTGACCGAACAGGCTCCGCTGCACTCTTCGTACCTGGCCAGTACCGTTACACCCGGTGCAACGGACAGGCTGACTGCCCGGCCTGGAACGAGTACCGTGGCAGGTGGCGCACACCTCGGTACGGGTTACATTAACATCCTTCTCACAGCCCAGAGCCGCTTCTTCAAAAGTGACTGAAATCCGGTAGCGAAGGTCATTACCGCGCCGGGGCGCCTGCCGGGTGGTGGTACCCGCGCCGCTGAAAAAGTTAAAAAAGCCTTCGAAGATATCGCCGTAGTCTCCGAAGTCAAATCCCTCGAAGCCTCTCCCGAACAAGCCTTCGGCGCCGCCATGTCCGAAACGGTCGTAAGCGGCACGTTTATCAGCGTCCGAGAGTACCTCGTAAGCCTCGTTGACTTCCTTGAATTTCTCGGCCGCGTCACCATCACGATTTCGGTCCGGGTGATACTGGAACGCCAGCTTACGAAATGCTTTCTTTATTCCCTCTGTCGAGGCATCCTGTGATACCCCGAGAACCTCATAGTAGTCGCGCTTTACAGCCATGCTATTCGTCCTATCCTGCTAATCCATCTTTTTAAGAGACTAAATAATTAAATCATCCTGCGGAAAGCACACTTTCAATTCTATGATACTAGCGGGGTTAAATGCTTGTCAACAAGGCTAACCCTGAAAAGAAACGGGCACGGTGAACGGATGAGACCTGCTTTATTCAGCGGGTGGGTATGAATCATCCGGACGGCGCTGTGCCTTAGCATCCAGATAACTCTGTAAAATAAGCGCCGCAGCCGCCGCATCGTAACGGGTGTTACGGTTGGTCTTTCTCACTCCCTGAATAAGCTCCCTGGCAGATACCGTGGTAAGTCGCTCGTCACGATATTCCGTGGGAACCTCGATGTGACGACTCAATGCCCCCACGAAGGACATAGTCTTTTCCGCCTGTTCGCCCAGGCTGCCGTCCATATTCAGCGGCAGACCGGCAATCACCCGCCCGACTTCATGCTGGCGGATAATGCTGACAATCTTTTCAATAGCCGCCTGCTCATCAAATCTGTTAATAATAGCCAGCGGGCTGGCCAGGATACCCAGGGGGTCGCTGATGGCCACCCCTACCCGTACATCGCCGACATCAAGTCCCAGGATACGCGTTATGCTAACCTCCGCATTATATCAGGTCCTTCACCAAGCACAGGGCTTCATCCAGTTTACCTTTGTCCCGGCCGCCCGCCTGGGCGAAGTTCGCCTTACCGCCACCCCCACCGCCGGTTACCTGCGAGACCTTCTTAACGATGTCTCCCGCATTATAGCCTTTTTTCACCAGGTCCGGGGTTACGGCGGCGATAAAGACAGGCCTGCCACCGGCGACACCGCCCAGAACGACAACGACGCTCTTAAGCTTATCCCGGATGAAGTCAGCCATCTCACGCAAGACCTGCTGGTTAGCCGTCGATACCTTTGCCGAGAGCACATTGACGCCCTTGACCACCTCTACCCTGCCCAGCAGCGAATCGGCTTCTTTTTTAGCCAGTTCTCTTTCCAGGGACAGGGCACGCTTACGCTCTTCATCCAGCTCTGCTACCAAGTCAGCTAGCTTACCTCCAACATTCTCTGGAGAAGTATAAAGAGTCTGGGCAATATCCTCCAGACCCGACAAATACCGCTCAACAAATGCCTCGGCCTCACGACCGGTAACGGCCTCAATGCGGCGGAGTCCCGCGCCGATGCTGCCCTCGCTGATAATGTGAAAATAGCCGATTTCGCCGGTGCTGGCGACATGGGTGCCACCGCAAAGCTCGGCGCTGACCACCGGCTCGCCGATTTTCATCACCCGGACGATGTCGCTGTACTTTTCGTCGAACAGGGCGATTACCCCCGCGTCGATGGCCTTTTTATAATCGGTCTCCTCGTCGTATACCCTCAGGTTCCGGCGGATTTTCTCGTTGACGATGCGCTGCACGGCCTTAATTTCTTCCGGGGTCATGGCTGCCAGGTGGGAGAAATCGAACCGGAGGCGTTCCGGGGCGACCAGCGAGCCCCTCTGCTGGATATACTCGCCGAGCACCTGCCGGAGGGCCGACTGCAGGAGGTGGGTGGCCGTGTGATTGCGGGCGATGTCCATGCGCCGCTCGATATCCACCACCGCCTTTACCTCCTCACCTGCACTGAGAGTACCTTCGGTAACCTTACCCTGATGCACGGTGATATCAGGCTGTACGCGAACGGTATCGGTGACGGTAAACTTGCCGTTCTGACCGGCTATTTCGCCGGTATCGCCGACCTGACCGCCCATCTCGGCGTAGAAGGGGCTGGAATCCAGTATTATGCCAGCTTCCTGACCGGCTTCTATAGTATCGGCTTCTTTGCCATCAACGATAAGCCCGACGATTTTTGCTTTCTGTTCAAGGGTATGATAGCCGGTAAACTCGGTGCTTCCGACATCCAGTTTCGCCAGTCCAGCGGCATCAACTGCGGTAACATCGAATTTATGGCTGGCCCGCGCCCGCTCCCGCTGCTTCTCCATCTCCCTCTCGAAGCCATCCATGTCCACCGAAAAACCCGACTTTTCCACAATCTCTTTCGTCAGCTCTACGGGGAAGCCGTAAGTATCGTAGAGTCGGAAGGCATCTTTACCTGATACTTTCTTAGCCTTTTTCACAGCTGCTTTCGACAGCACACTATCAATAATTTCCAGTCCGGTGCTTAGCGTTTCATCGAATCTTGTTTCTTCCTGATGAATTACCATCTCAATAAAGTCCATTTGCTGTAGTTCGGGATAGACACGGCTCATCTGCTTGATAGCGGTCTCAGCCAGCCCGGAGAGGAAGGGTTTATCAAGTCCCAGCCTGCGCCCGAAGAGCGCCGCCCGCCTCAGGAGTCGCCGCAGTACGTAGCCCCGCCCGTCGTTACCGGGGATAACGCCGTCAGCGATGAGAAAAGCTATAGCGCGGCCATGCTCGGCGACCACCCGCATGGCGTTATCATCTTCGGTATTAATACCGTATTTCTTTCCCGTAAGTTCGGCGATACAATTCAGCAGCGGGGCAAAAAGTTCAGTGTCATAGACCGAGTCCTTATCCGCTATCACTGCCGTTAGCCTTTCCAGTCCCATGCCGGTATCAATATTCGGCTTCGGCAGCGGTGTGCGGTTGCCCGCTTCGTCCTGGTTATACTGGGTAAAGACCAGGTTCCACAACTCGGTAAAACGCCCGCACTCGCAGTTAGGCTGGCAGTCGGGCTTGCCGCAGCCCTTATCCGGCCCGAAATCGTAATGAATCTCGGAGCACGGCCCGCAGGGACCAGAACTGCCCGCCGGACCCCAGAAGTTGTCTTCCTCGCCGAACCGCACTATCTTCTCTTCGGGGATGCCTATCTCACGCCAGTATTTAAACGACTCATCGTCATCGAGATAAATGGTAATCCAGAGTTTCTCCGGCGCTATCTTCATGCG
>JAGLTT010000036.1 GCA_023135135.1 Dehalococcoidales bacterium | reverse complement strand
ATGAAACACAAAGCTGGGACACCGTAGCCTACCTTGAAACAGGCAAGAGGTATGGTATACTGCATATCGACCGGGTAACAACGGCGCCGTATGATTACTACACCCTGCAGTACGACTTCTACGTGGACAGCGAGAAGGCATGGCAGGATTATAAAAACATGCTGGAGTCCTACAACCAGGAAGTCGAAAGATACAATCAAGAAATAAGCGGCAAGGTATATACCATCGGTTCTTCCGAAGAGAAAAGGATATCGGCCTGGAAAGAAAATTTACTTCAGCAGGAACAAACACTCGACAGGCTGGAAAAAGAGCTGGGCGAGCACTGGTACGAATCGGAGTTTTCATCGTATACTGTTGAGGACGTAAATATTCACTGGTAGTGGTGCGATATTAATATATATCGTATAATTAAGCGTTCTTAAAAATTGCCATACGGAGGCGTAGACTGAAAATATTAGTAGTTGGTAGCGGTGCCAGAGAACACGCCCTGGTCTGGAAACTTGCCCAGAGCCCCAAGGTCAACGAAATATTCGCCGCTCCCGGCAATGCCGGGACAGCCAAGCTCGCTCAAAATCTGGATATTAAGGCTGAAGATATCGAGGCGCTGCAAAAAAAGGTCAAAGACCTCAAGATTGACCTCACCGTCATTGGCCCGGAGGGACCCCTGGCCGCTGGCATCGCCGATAAATTTATCTCCAGCGGTATGGCCGTCTTCGGTGCCAGTCAGGGCGCTGCCGAGATAGAATCGAGCAAGGTCTTCGCCAAGGAGTTGATGCAGAAACACGGCATCCCCTGCGCTCAGAGCGCCAGCTTCTCCGACCTGGAAAAAGCGAAAGCATATGCACAGGGACAGACCCCTCCCATTGTGATAAAGGCCGACGGCCTGGCCGCCGGCAAGGGAGTTATCATCGCCGAATCCGTCCCCCAAGCCGAGGAGGCGCTTACCGCCATAATGAAGGCCAAATCCTTTGGCCCCGCGGGCAACAGGGTCGTTGTCGAAGAGCACCTCCACGGCAGGGAGATGAGCTTCTTCAGCTTTACCGACGGCCGCACGGTCGTTCCGACGGTACCCGCCTGCGACTACAAGCGTATATATGACGACAACCAGGGACCGAATACCGGCGGCATGGGCAGCTATAGTCCTCCCCCGTTTTACAGCGAGGTACTCGGCCACATCATCAGCAAGACCATCATGGAGCCCGCTATCCTGGCCCTGGCTGATGAAGGCCGACAGTATAAAGGCATACTCTACGGCGGCCTGATGATTATTAATAATAAAATGCCAAAAGCAATAGAATTTAACGCCCGCTTCGGCGACCCCGAAGCGCAGGTTGTCCTGCCCCGGCTGAAAACCGACCTGGTGGACATTATGATGGGAGTGGTCAATAACGAACTCGATAAAATGAACATAGAATGGAGCGATGATGCCTGTGTCGGTGTCGTTATGGCATCGGGCGGCTATCCCGGCAAATATCAGACCGGGTTCCACATCAGCGGCCTGGACGACGTCGATAAGGATATCATGGTATTTCACGCCGGAACGAGGGTCAGTCCGGAGGGACAGATAATGACCAGCGGCGGCCGTATCCTCACCGTGGTAGCCACCGGTAAAGACCTGGCGGAAGCCAGAGAGAAAGTTTATAAGAATATCACCCGCATCCAGTTTGAGGGGTGTCACTATCGCAAGGATATAGCCGATATCAAATAATTTCAAGTGAGGTAACCAATATGCCGTTAGTTGGCGTTGTGATGGGTTCCAAGTCGGATGCCGAAACGCTCCAGCCGGCGCTGGATATATTAAAGCAGCTCGGTATCGACCACGAGGTCAATGTCATATCAGCCCACCGTACCCCGGAAAAGGCCAAGCAATACGCCCTAAACGCCCGTGAAAGGGGCATAGAAGTTATTATCGCCGCAGCCGGTATGGCGGCACATTTACCGGGCGTCCTGGCCAGCTGGACTACGCTGCCGGTGATAGGCGTGCCCATGTCCAGCGGTGAGCTTAAGGGTGTGGACGCACTCTACTCCATAGTACAGATGCCCGCCGGTATACCGGTCGCCTGTATGGCCATCGGTAGTGCCGGAGCCAGGAACGCCGCTTACCTGGCAGCCGAGATACTGGGGCTGAAACATGATAAAATCAGACAGGCTTACGATAAATACCGGAGCGAATTACAAGGAATTTCATAAATACGTTGCGAGATTAACTGATTAAATTGTAACAGTGTTCAATGGACAAACTGGCAAACAAAGGAGAGCGATATGATTGAGCGATATTCGCGACCCGAAATGAAAAAGGTATGGTCGGACGAGAACAAGTATGAGAAGTGGCTCGAAGTTGAAATAGCCGTCTGCGATGCCTGGGCCGAACTCGGTGTTATTCCGCGGAAGGCCCTCCCCAAGATAAAACTGGCCAAGTGCAACCTCAAGCGCATGGCGGAAATTCTGAAAGAGACCCACCACGACGTGACCGCCTTTCTCGGCTCCGTATCCGAAAGCCTCGGCGAGGAATCACGCTTTATACATCTCGGCCTGACCTCCTCCGATGTCATCGATACCGCCACCAGCCTGCAACTGGTGGAAGCCTCCGATATCCTGATTCAGGATGTTAAAGAGCTTACGGCAGTCCTGGCACAGAGAGCGATTGAGCATAAATACACGGTAATGATAGGCCGTACCCACGGCATACATGCCGAGCCGACATCATTCGGTCTGAAGATGGCCCTCTGGGTTGAAGAAATGCGGCGGAACCTGCACCGGCTGACCGAAGCTAAAAAGATAATCTCCGCAGGTAAAATATCCGGGGCTGTCGGCACCTACGCTACGGTGACCCCGGATGTCGAACAGAAAGCCTGCCGTAAGCTGGGACTGGACCCCGCCCCGATATCAAACCAGGTGCTCCAGCGCGACCGCCATGCCCAGTTCGTCACCACCCTGGCCATCATGGCCGGCTCGCTGGAAAAGTTCTCCACTGAAATCAGGGCTCTTCAAAAAACCGAGGTCCGGGAGGTCGAAGAGCCTTTCGGCACCGGCCAGACCGGCTCGTCGGCCATGCCGCACAAACGCAATCCGGAACTCTGCGAGCGGGTCTCCGGGCTGGCGCGACTGGCACGGGGCTGTGCGCTGACATCGCTGGAAAACATCTCTCTCTGGCACGAACGCGATATCAGTCACTCCTCCAACGAGCGCATCATCCTGCCCGATGCCTGCCTGGTGCTGGACTATATCCTGGCGCTTTTTACCTCGGTAATGAAAAGGCTGCAGGTCTATCCGCACCGCATGAAAAAGAACCTCGACCTTACCCGGGGACTGGTCTTCTCACAGAGAGTCATGCTGGCCCTTATCGATAAAGGGCTGAGCCGGCAAGACGCCTATAAGATGGTACAGAGAAATGCAATGAAGGCATGGAAGGGTAACCGGAACTTCCTGACCCTGCTCAAGGCCGATACCGAAGTTACCGCTACCATATCGACGGGCGAGCTTGAGGCATTGTTTGATTACCAGCATTACCTGCAACACGTTGACGAGATATTCCACAGGCTGGGCTTGACCAAGTCACAATGGCAGGGAATCATGCCCGATACTATAGAGCTGGGGCCGAGGGCCATATAGTAAACAGGCCGGAAGTATGTCTACCGGAGATAGCTAGAGAGGTATTGTATTATGAATAGTACTGAATTACCCGTATTGATGGAAACAGACCTGCCGCTGCCGATGTTTATTCGCGGTAAAGTGCGTGATACTTACGACCTCGGCAGCCACCTGCTTATGGTAGCTACCGACCGTATCTCCGCTTTTGATGTGGTGCTTCCCAACGGCATCCCGCTCAAGGGCCACGTGCTGAACCGGCTTTCTTCTTTCTGGTTCCGGCGCACCGTGGAGATAATAGCTAACCATATGACCGAGGCTATCGACGACGTGCACAGCCTCGATTCTTACCTGCCCGCCGCGAGCCGCTTCGCCTACCCGCTAAATCTCCGGGGACGCTCTATGGTCGCCAAGAAAGTGAAACGCATCCCGATTGAATGCGTGGTCCGCGGCTATATTTCGGGGTCGGCCTGGGCGGAATATAAGCAACACGGCACGGTTTCGGGCAATCCCATGCCCGAGGGACTTAAGGAAAGTCAGGAACTGGAAGAACCGATATATACCCCCACCACCAAGGCGGAGACCGGCCACGATGAGCCAATCACCAAGGAGGATGTTATAAAGCTGATTGGCCTGCGCACCGCCCTGGAGATAGAGGAGAAGAGCCTGGCCGTCTACAACTATGCCCGTGAATACTTGATAAGCAAGGGTATTATCATCGCCGATACCAAGTTCGAGTTTGGCATTGATAACGGCCGGCTGATACTTATTGATGAAATACTGACCCCCGACTCATCACGCTTCTGGGATGCCGGGCAATACAAGCCAGGAAAGTCTCAGGAGAGCTTTGACAAGCAACCCGTCCGCGACTGGCTGACTGCATCCGGGTGGAACAAGGAGCCGCCCGCTCCCGAACTCCCCCAGGACGTAATTGAAACTACATCGAAGAGATACGTACAGGCCTACGAAAAAATAACCGGTCGCCAGTTAGCCCTTTTATAGTAAGTTCTACCGTTCCAGAAACTCTTTGGTGCTGGGCAACTCTCCGCTGATACGCGGATCAATCCGGGTGGCAGCATCCAGCGCCCGTCCCAGTGCTTTAAAGAGCGCTTCCGCCTTGTGGTGGTCGTTGCTGCCCCTGATAATCGACGCGTGCAGGTTCAACCGTGCCTCAATTGCGAATGATTCCAGGAAGTGACGGACAAGGTCGGCAGGAAAGCCGGGCATATCATTACCGTTAAAACTCAGGTCCAGTACCGTATAGCCCCGCCCGCCGATGTCCACCGTCACTATCACCAGGGCTTCATCCATCGGCACGGTAACATCAGCCATGCGTACGATGCCACGTTTCTCTCCCAGGGCTTCGCCGAAGGCCTGCCCCAAGCAAATAGCTACGTCTTCTACCATGTGATGCGGGTCGTCACCGGTGCCCGACAGCTTTATGTCAAATAATCCGTGTTTCATCATTGCCGATAAAAGATGATCGAAGATACGTATTCCCGTATTGATATCCCATTGCCCTCTGCCGTCGATATCCAGTTCCAGATTGATATTCGTTTCTTTCGTTTCCCGCCGTATGACGGATTTCCTGCCTTCAACCACCGCCTTAGCCAGCAATTTCATGGCGCCCTTGAGAAACATGCCGCCGACCGGTATCTTACCGGTGCGCGTTCTCTGATAAAGCGGCCGACTGCACCCTATTTTCCCGGCCATCTGCTGGTCGGAATAACCGTTGCTATTTTGTATTTGCGTCACCTTATTCAATATTTCATCGGTTGAGTCCATTGCTATCTCCTAAAAACTTACTGTTAAGTATTATAACACATATTCACCATTTGTCAATAGCTAATCGAGCGAATATGTTACTATATTAACACAGATAATTGGAGTTGTATGCGGGTAGACTCAGTATCTCAGAAAGTTAAACGGGCTTACTCCAGTTCGCGGAGAGCCTTCAGCAGGGCATCGGTATGCTCGGGTTTGCCCACGCTGATGCGGATGCTATTTTTAAGGAGCGGATTATCGAAGTAACGTACCAGGATTCCTTTTTTCTGTAATTTTTTATATAGCGCGCCAGCGCTTCCCTTCAGAACCTCACAGTAAATGAAGTTAGCCTGAGACGGGTACGGTTTCAGCCACGATAACTTTCCAAGCTCACCGTACAGCCTTTCTCTCTCGGCAATGATGCCTTTCACCCTGCTCTGAAGATAATCAAGGTCGGCCAGAGATACCCGCACGGCAACCTCCGCAGCCACACTCACGTTGTGGGGTATTTTTATCGCCATCAGGTAATCGGCAATTTTTAGCGGGAAAATACCGTAGCCGACCCTCAGTCCGGCCAGTCCCGCCCACTTGCTGAACGACCGCAGCACCATCAAGTTTTTATACCGGCTGGCTAACGGCACAACGGTCTCGCCGCTGAACTCGTAGTAGGCTTCATCGACCACCACGGGTACGCCTGTTTCGATAATCTCCACGATGTCCTGACGGGGCATGACATTCCCGCTGGGATTATTAGGAGTAGCCAGGAATATCAGCCTGGTTTTATCGCTGATAACTTTCTTCACCGCCCGAACATCCACAGCAAAATCGTTATCCCTCTTAACATTAACCACGGTGCCGCCGCATATCTCCGTGCTGAAACGGTAGATATCGAAAGTAGGCACGCAGTTAATCACCTCGTCACCCGGCCCGACGAATAAACGTACGATAAGGTCGATGAGGGTATTGCTGCCATGCCCCACCACGATACGCTCCGCATCGACGCCGGTATACCCTGCCAGCAGCTTGCGCAGTTCCTGCTGTCCGTCGTCGGGGTAGATGTGAAAATGAGGGCAATCGGCCAGCGCCTGAAGAACTTTCGGGGAGCAGCCGTAGGGATTCTCGTTGGCGTTCATCTTGATGATATTATCCAGAGGCACGTCAACCTTGCCCGCCAGCGTATCCGGCGAGGTGCTGGCGCTATAGCCGGTAAATCCCGCAAAATTCGGGCGTATTAACTTTTCTATTCCATCGGATTCAGCCACTTAACTGCCTCCCCGGCTCATATCTTCGAGTCGCTTCTCTATCGCCCGGGCGTGGGCGTCAAGTCCCTCGGCCCTGGCGATAATCGACGCCGCTCTACCCAGTTTCTCAACATCCTGCTCATCCGTGTTAACCAGAGTGATAATTTTAACAAAGTCGCAGATATTCAGCGGCGAGCTGAACCGCGCCGTCCCTTCCGTGGGCAGGACATGGCTCGGCCCGGCCACGTAATCGACGAGTACCTCGATAGATTTTTCCCCCACGAAGAGGCACCCGGCGTTTTCTATCTTTTCAACGTAGTCAGCCGCGTCTTTCACGACGAGACACAGGTGCTCCGGGGCGTAAAGATTAGCAAGCTCTATCGCCTCACCAACGTTTTTCACCACGGCTATCAACCCCCGGCTTTCCAGCGATTCGGCGGTAATTTCTCTACGTTGCAGGGTCGCCAGTTGCCGCTCGATTTCCTTATTCACTTCGTCGGCTAAACGTCGCGAGGTAGTTATCAATATAGCCGAAGCCAGCGAGCCGTGCTCGGCCTGAGCCAGAAGGTCGGCGGCGCAGTACTCCGGATTGGCCGTTTCATCGGCGATGATGATAACCTCGCTCGGACCGTAAAGTCCGTCGATACCCACCACTCCAAATACTACTTTCTTGGCCAGTGAAACAAAGATATTCCCCGGCCCGCAGACCTTGTCCAC
>JAGLTT010000035.1 GCA_023135135.1 Dehalococcoidales bacterium | reverse complement strand
AGCTATCACACCGAGTCCATGCACGGAGCCGGTTCGCCGCAGGCGCAGAAGATAATGATCGAGCGCGAGTCTGATATGGAATCCAAGCAGCACCTTGCCCGCAGTATCGCGGGCATTGATAAACGGGAAGACCCGATGGAGTAAGCCCGGTAAAGGAGGTGACAATGTGTCTCACTTTCTGAGTCCGAAAAAAATCCTGTTCGGTAAAAACATGTTGAGGAGGTTGGGCGCTGAGCTTGAAGGACGCGGCCAGAAGGCCGCCCTGATTACCGATAAAAACATGGTCAAACTCAGCGGAGAACTTGTTGAGACGGTGAAAAACGCCGGGTACGAAGTCAAAATCTGGGACGGGGCGGAGCCGGAACCTTCGACAGCGGGCGCTATCGAGGCCAGCAAATTGCTCAAAGAGTTCAAACCCCAGCTGGTTATCGGGTTCGGCGGAGGTTCGGTCCTGGACACGGCCAAGGCGGCCTGGGTGCTCTATGAGAACGCGGAAATCGCCCCCGACGAAATTACCTCCGTTAACGTCAAGACCAAGCTGAATCCACAGAAGAAAGCCAGATTCATGACCGTTCCGACTACCAGCGGCACCGGCTCGGACGTCACCTGGGCCATCGTGCTCGCGGAGGCCGCCGAACACCGCAAGGTTGGCTTTGCCAACACGGAAATAGTGCCCGATATTACGCTGCTGGTTCCCGAATTTACCGCCGGCATGCCCAGGGCGCTGACGGCCAGCACCGGTCTGGACGTTCTGGGGCACGCCCTCGACGGTTATACTGCCAGGCAGCAGACCGATTTCAGTGACGGACTCTGCCTGCAGGCCATGAAGCTGGCCTTTGAGTGGCTTCCCAGGGCATGCGCCGACGGGGACGACCTCACGGCCAGGGAGAAAATGCAGAATGCCGCCACCATCGCCGGACTGGGATTCGGCAACAGTAATACCTCGCTCTGCCATGCCCTGGCACATACGCTCGGGGCTACCTTTAACATACCTCACGGTCGCTCCGTAGGCATAACGCTGCCTTATTCGCTGGAATATATCGCCTCTAATCCTCCCATCGAGGGGGCTCCCGACCCGGTGGAGAGGCTCAGTACCGCCGCCAGGTTTGCCGGTATCAAAGATGAATCAGACCAGGAGGCTACTAAAAAGCTGATTCAGAAGCTTAGAGACCTGGCAAAGGAAACCGGCGAGCCCCTGAGCCTGAAGGAGGCCGGCATCACGGAGCAGCAGATGAACGATAACCTGGATACCCTGGTCGCCCTCGCCAGCAAGGATGTTAATATGTACTCCAGTCCCTGCGAATGCAAGGACGAAAAGCTCCGCCAACTCTTCCAAGACGTGTGGGCCGGCAAGTAACAGCCTGCATACGGAAAATTGAACAAACGAGGTACGGTAAATATGCCTGTTTGCACAGTCGGTGATATCAACATAAATTACAGGGTATACGGAGAGGGCTTCCCCCTGGTCTTGAGCCACCCGTTCTCAGCCAGCCTGGAGTTCTGGGCGAACCTGATTCAAAGCCTGCCGCCTGAATACCAGGTTATAGCTTATGATGTCCGCGGCCACGGCTTGTCCTCGGCACCGGCCGGCGAGGAAAATTACACTCTGGATATCCTCGTGGAAGACCTGCATCAACTGCTGGAACACCTGGGGGTAACTCAAGCCTATGTCGGCGGCCTTTCTCTCGGCGGCGCCATATCGCTGGGTTACGCCGGCCGCCACCCCGAGATGGTGAAAGCCCTGCTTATTTTTGATATTCACGGCGGCTTCCAGCCGCCTGCCGACCCCGCTATGCAGGCCGCCATGGTCGAGGGGCGGGCAAAGGGTGAAAAGTATGCCCGGGAAAGAGGCATGGCCGATTTTGCCCGGCGCCAGCTTGCCACCGGATCCGCTTTCCCTCCCGTGCCCGACGATGAAACCCTCCGGGAGCAATACGTCGAAAGAATGGCCAGGTTCCCGGTCAACGGGTATATCAGCGCCGGTCGGGCCTCGCCCTGGGAAGCCGAATGGCAGCGTCAGGCCGCCGACGGTATCAACGTGCCCACCCTGATTACTGTCGGCAGCGACGACCTGCCCATGGTGGTAACGGGTACCAGGACATTACACGAGCACATCAAGGGCTCGCGCTACGTGGTGATAAAGGGCTCTGTTCATGAAACAGCGCGTTGGCGCCCCGACTTGTTTAATCAGGCTGTTATCGAGTTTCTTGAGGCGGTAGAGGCGGGCAAACCGGTAGCGGGAGAAATAACCGTAGGATAAGAGACTGACAGTCTTCAGCTTAAGAATTATAACTGACCGATTATGAATCGGTGCAAACTGGCACCCGATTATGATAATATAAAGCAAATTCTAAACCTGCGGAGGCAAAATGGTACCGAATAATAGTAACCCCGGAAAAGCAGCCAAAGGTGAAAAAAGCGTCTGTAAAGGGCTTGGTTTCTGCTCAATATCGGGGGATGCGAATTCCTCCGTTGTTGATGTTAAAGACGGGAAAATCGTCAGGATTAGACCGCTGCACTACGACTGGAAATATAAACCCGAAGAATTCAATCCGTGGAAGATGGAGGCACGCGGTCAGGTCTTCGAGCCCAGCATGAAATCGCTGATAGGGCCTTTCAGCCTGGCCTATAAGAAGCGGGCTATGTCCCCCAACAGGATTCTATATCCGCTAAAGAGAGTCGACTGGGACCCCAACGGAGAAAGAAATACGCAGAACCGGGGCAAGAGCGGCTATGTCAGGATTTCCTGGGACGAAGCCCTGGACATCATTACCAGCGAGCTGAAGAGGGTTATCAAGAAATACGGCCCTACCACCGTACTTGCCCAGGCGGATGGCCATGGGGAAACGAAGACCGTGCATGCCGCCCACGGCTGCCAGAGGGCATTGCTGGACCTTCTCGGAGGCCATACCGTGCAGATGAGGAACACGGACAGCTGGGAGGGTTGGTACTGGGGCGCCAAGCATGTCTGGGGATGTGAAAACCTGGGACAACAGTATCCTTTAACCAATGTAATCCCGGATATCGCGGACTACTCCGAGCTTTTGCTGCACTGGGGCTGCGATTTGGAAACCACCCCCTGGGGCTGGCAGGGTCAGCTGCCGAGCCGGTTATCTTACTGGTTTACCGAACTGGGCATCAAGCAGGTATTTATTTGTCCCGACCTTAATTACGCAGCGGCGGTCCACGCCGATAAATGGATACCCATCCGTCCCAATACCGATGCCGCCATGCGGCTGGCTATCGCCCATGTCTGGCTTACCGAAGGTACTTATGATAAAGAGTACGTGGCGACCCATTCCGTCGGATTTGAAAAGTTCGAAGATTATGTCATGGGCAAGGAAGACGGTGTGCCCAAGACCCCCAAATGGGCTGAGGAAAAATGCGGCGTCCCTTCACGCATCACCAAGGCGCTTGCCCGGGAGTGGGCCTCGAAAAAGACTTCGATAGCCCACGGTAACGGCGGTTCTTCCATCAGGGGACCTTACGCCACGGAGCCCGCCAGGATTGAGGTCTGCCTGCTGGGTATGCAGGGACTGGGCAAACCCGGCTCCCACTATATCAAGATGATTGAATGGGGCCTGTTCTTCGATAAGGGATGGATGCCTATGCCTCACTCCATCGAGCAGCCGGATGTCAACGCCGCCGGGCGGGGGCAACGAGTGCTCAGTAATGCGGTGAAGCGTGGAATGGTTATAGACGGCGAGACACTCGACCGCCACTGGCCGGACCAGTTTATACCCAAGACGCTTATTCACGATGCCATTTTGAATCCCCCTCTCACCTGGTACGGCACGACCAGCGCCGGCTTCCCGCGTGAAGACCAGTTCGTGCAATATAAATACCCGGCCGACGGTTGTGCTGAAATACACATGATATGGTCCGATACACCCTGTTTGCTGACCTGCTGGAACGACAGCAACAGCACCGTCAGAGCTTACCAGAGCCCCAAAATCGAGTTCTTCCTGGTGCAGCACCCCTGGATGGAGAACGACTGCCTCTTCGCCGATATCCTCCTGCCCGTCAATACCAAGTTCGAGGAGGAGGACATCTCCACCGATACCTTTAGCGGCCAGTTTAATACGGCCATGTACGAAGAGCAGTGCATCGAGCCCAGGGGGGAGTCCAAGACCGACTACGAGGTAGTCTGCATGATTGCCGAAAAAATGGGTTTACTAAAGGAGTACTCCCATGGCCGCTCTTTCAAGGAATGGATTAAATTCGGCTTCGATAATTCGGAGTTGCCCCCGATGGTCAGCTTCGAGGAGCTCAAGGAGAAAGGCTATTATGTAGTGCCCACCGACCCCGACTGGAAGAAAAAAGAGGTCGGCATGAGCGGTTTCGCTAAAGACCCGGAGAAAAATCCCCTGAGTACGCCCAGCGGGAAGCTGGAGTATTATTCGGAGACTCTGGCGAAGCACTTCCCCGATGACGACGAAAGACCGCCGGTTCCCCACTGGATTGAAAAGGGTTCGGGCCACGATGAGGCTATTTCCAGCGTAAGAGCCAAGGATTATCCGCTGCTCTTAATGTCCAACCATGGCCGCTGGCGGGTGCATGCCAACCTCGATGATATCAGCTGGTTCCATGAAATCGAAACCTGTAAGGTCATCGGGGCGGACGGATACCACTACGAGCCCATCTGGATTCACCCGACGGATGCTGAAGAGAGGGGTATCGCCCACGGAGACGTGGTTAACGTATTCAACGAGAGGGGTGGCGTTCTCGTGGGCGCTTACGTGACGGAGAGAATCATGCCCGGCACCGTTTACGTAGACCATGGGGCCAGGTACGACCCGATAGTAGTCGGTGAGCTTGACAGGGGAGGCGCCATCAATACCATTTCGCCGCACAGCGTTACTTCTAAAAATTGCGCCGGAATGGCTACCAGCGGCTACCTGGTGGAAGTAGAGACCGTCGACCTGGACGAAATGAGGAGGCAGTACCCCGAAGCCTTCAACAGGCCATACGATAAGGCTACCGGGCAACTTATAGAGCGAGTCATGGCTTAAAAAGCCTCCGCTCGTTGCCCTGAGTAATTCCAGTGGAGCAGGCATAATGATACTAATTATCGGAATAACCGGAGCTTCCGGGGTGATATACGGTATACGGCTGCTTGAAGTACTGTCGGACAATAAAGAAGTGGAAACACACCTTATCATTTCTGAAGTCGGTGAAGAAATTATAAGGCATGAGACCGATTGGTCGCTGGAGCAGGTAAGAGCGCTGGCGGATGTCTGCTATGACATTAACGATATCGGGGCCAGGCTTGCCAGCGGCTCGTTTAAGAGGGACGGAATGGTGATTGCTCCCTGCAGCATGAAGACCCTTTCGGCACTGGCGAACTCATACACGGATAACCTGATTACCCGCGCCGCCGATACAGCCCTTAAGGAGAGAAAGAGGCTGGTCTTACTGGCGAGAGAGACCCCGCTTCACCTGGGTCACCTGAGAAACATGGTAAAGCTGACGGAGATGGGTGCTATCGTTTTTCCGCCGATTCCCGCCTTTTATCATAAACCAGAAACAATCCGGGACCTGATTGACCATACCGTAGGTAAGGTCCTGGACATATTCGATATCAAGCACGAGCTCTTCAAAAGGTGGGACGGCCTGGACAGCCAAGATAAGTAATCCGGCTTCTGTTAGCGCTTGAGAAGCGAGTCCAGTTTTTCCAGTCGGCTTGCCCTTTTCCTGGCTACCAGTGTAAAAGCCCTGGGAACATCCGCCATCAGAGACCTTGATTGTTCGGCGGCATCCGTATAGAACTTGATAATTGTCTTTTCTATCTCCACAGCCTGTTTCAAAGCATCGGCGTAGTCCGCCCCGTCTTTTACCGCCGTTTTCAGGGAGTATTCGTCCGGGTTAATGTTAAAAGCAAAACAGCCCTCGATGGCATCGGTGATAACTCCGTAGTAGGCTCTCTCAATCTGCACTATGTTTTTCTTATTTTCTTTAGCATAAGAGAGCAAAGTCTCGGCATCTTCGGCGTTCTGCTGAGCCAGATTCTCGTAGAATTCCGCCGAGTCATTTTCGAGTTTCTTGGAGAAGCTGATGCCCTCGGAAGCTGTATGTAGTATCATTTATAGTTAACCCCCGTTATTAAAACCACCTTTGAATAACAACCTTGCTCTCCGTAAAGAAACGGACCGCCTCCCTGCCCTGCGTGTGCAATACACCGTAGAACGAGTCCTTCATGCCGCTAAAGGGGAAGAAGGCCATAGGGGCGACGATACCGATATTTATGCCCACGTTGCCGCTGGTAACGTTGTACTGAAACTCACGGGCGCTCTTGCCGCTAGACGTAAAGATAGAGTTGCCGTTGCCGAACGCATTGGCATTGGTAATTTCTATCGCCTCATCAAGGTCTTTCACCCGCATGACACTCATTACAGGGCCAAAAATTTCTTCGGAACCTATTCTCATATCCGGTGTGACGTTTTCGAAGACAGTCGGGCCGAGAAAACACGTGTCCGGATAGCCGCCTGCAATACTGAAGTTTTTTCTGCCGTCGAGAATTAGTTTCGCACCCTGTTTTATACCGCTCTCTATATAGCTTATAATGCTATTTTTCTTCTCTTTGTCGCGTACCGGCCCCATTTGCACTGACTCATCTAGTCCGTAACCTATCTTTATGCTCTTGATTTGCTCGATAACCCTGTCCACAAAATTCTTGTAGAATGCATCGTCTTCACCGACAATGACGGCATTGGCAGCCGATAAGCACCGCTGCCCGGCATTGCCGAAAAACGAGGTCATCATGGCCGCTGAGGTCCTATCTACATCGCAGTCGGGCATGATGGTCATGAAGTTCTTGGCGCCACATTGAGCGATAACCCTTTTGCCCGTCTCACCGCATCTCTTATAAATGACGTCTCTTCCGGTGGGGGTGGAGCCGACAAATGTTATGCCGACAATGTCCGGGTGCTCCAGCATGCTGTTCACCACGCTTCTGCCGCCGTGCACCATGTTCCATACCCCCGGCGGGAACCCGGCTTCTTCCGCCAGTTCCGTGAGCCTGGTTTGACTGTTGGGAACTTCGCTGGAGGGTTTTATGATTACGCAGTTCCCGGTAGCTACGGCGTACGGCGCCGACCACAGCGGAATCATGAACGGGAAGTTAAAGGGACCTATAATGCCGAAAACTCCCAGGGGTGTAGGAATTACCCACTCGTCAATGCCGTAAGCAATATCCTCCGAATAATACCCCTGCATCAACGTAGGGATGCCGCAGGCAACCTCCACGTTTTCGATGCCGCGCCGGGTCTCGCCCCTTGATTCATCAATGGTCTTGCCGTGTTCCTGCGTCTGAATCCGGCTTACTTCCTCAAAATTCTCTTCCAGCAGCTCTTTCAATCGGTAGAGATATCTCGCTCTGGCTACCGGGGTTGTCCTCCGCCAGTCGGGAAAGGCCGCTTTGGCCGCATCTACGGCGGC
>JAGLTT010000034.1 GCA_023135135.1 Dehalococcoidales bacterium | reverse complement strand
CCGAGGTCCCGGAAATTAATTACATTGTCGAAATAAATATGTCGTGTATACGGCTCTGTCACCATTCCCTCAATTTACCAGACTGAATAATGGTCGGGCGCCCTCGCCCGCGGAATGCTTGTCGCCGGTGAAGACTTTGTGACCCATTTTCACCTTCCTGCCGATAAGTTCCATAGTGGCTTCTTTCGGGTCGATACCATCCAGGTTGCCCATAATCCAGGGGCCGTCGTCCAGTTCCACCATGACGATGGTGTAGGGGACTTCATCCTCGCGTCCCTCAGAGGCGACGAACACGGTGGTGAACGTGCGTATTTTCCCGCCGCCCTTGAGTTCTATTATTTCCATGTCCGGGCTGGCGCACTGCCGGCAGACCATCTTGGGCGGTACCGTAATGGCGCCACAGACCTGGCACTTCAATCCCAGAAGCTTATTCTGCATAAGGGCTTCGTTGTAGTCTTTAAAAATCAGCTTATGTTCCATTATTACCAGCCCCTTTCGAAAATCATGTTGACCAGCGTGCCGCCGTCGCCACCGAGCGTGTCCGTCATGCCGATTTTAGCATCGGGCACCTGACGCTCCGGCTCTACCTCTCCACGCAGTTGCTTAACCACCTCGTAAACCTGCCCGGCTCCCGTAGCACCGATAGGGTGTCCTTTCGATTTAAGTCCGCCGGATGGATTGACGGCTATCTTCCCGCCGATATCCGCCTCGCCTTTCTCCCAGGCTTCGCCCGACGTGCCGTAATCGAAAAAGCCGAGACTCTCGGTGGCAATCAGGCTGGCGATGCTGAAGCAGTCGTGAAGCTCGCAGAGGTCGATATCCTGCGGCTTGACCCCGGCCATTTCGTACGCCTGCTGCGACGATACTTCGCGCGCCCTGATTCTCGGCAGGTAGTCGCTCTGGTTGCCGAGCGGACCGCAGGAAGACTGCCCCGTGCCGGTGATATAAACCGGCTTGCCGGTGAGCTTTTTGGCGACCTCCTCCGAGGCCAGCACCACGGCGGCGGCGCCGTCGGAGAACGGACAGCAGTCGTGCAGGGTGAGCGGTGTGGATACCACAAAGCTGCCGAGCACTTTCTCGACGGTCATATCGGCGTTCTTGCCGAAGAACTGCGCCTTGGGGTTGACGCTGCCGCGCTTATAGGACTGTATGGAAACACGGGCCATCTGCTCCCGCAGTTTCTGTAAAGGGATTTTGTACGTATCTGAATAGAGATGAGTTAGCATGGCAAAGACAGCCGGGAAGGTGATACCGGCAGGGTATTCGTAGCGGGCATCGCTGAACATGGCGAAGGTCCTCGTCGCCAGACCGGTGCCCATGATGGCAGCCCTCTCAACGCCGCCCGCCAGGACGATGTCGTAATAGCCGGAGGCTACCCATATGAAGGCGTCCCTGATAGCCATGCTGGCCGAAGCGCAGGCGCCCTCGTACCGATTTGCCGGCACGTACAGGCAGCCGATGTTCTCGGCGGCGTAGGACTGCACCATCCCCTGCCCCTCGGAGAAATCACCCAGCGCGTTGCCGACGAACAGGGCTTTGATGTCTTTTGGTTTGAGGTTCGACTCCGTAATGGCTTCCATGGCCGCTTCGGCGAATAATTCGACCTCTGTCTTTTCCTGCGGACCGCTGAATTTAGTCTCGCCCACGCCGACCACAGCTACTTTTTTCATACCAGACCTCCAGTTGGGGTTCCAGACTTGGAAATTTCTATTGCATACGATTAATTATAAGGGGTTGGGACCGAATCTTGCAAAATGGTGCCGTATTATTCATAATTGTGGCGGCATACGGAAGTAAATTGAAAATCGGGGGGTTAAAATACATGACGACTTTGAGTGAGTACAACCGTTACGGAGAAGACCTTGAGAAATTACTGATATTAAGGACTTCTCCCATCGCCGTGAAAATGCTTCAAAAGGAGGCAGATATCCCGGAGGGGGCCGTCAGGCCGAAGAAAGACCGGGGTATCCATATCGCCCAGTGCCAGGCCTTCGCCATGTCCCGCCGCCAGAAAGAGACGGTAGCCATGCTGAAGGAGGATAACTGGTGCTTCGCCGCTCTCATCGCCTATGGACTGGTGGATAAGCCGGACGACCCCGAGTTTCAGCGGTTCCTGGCTTTCCCCACTTTCCCGAGAGACAAATACATCGGCATCGTTTCCGCCCCCCTGAGGACGGCTAATTTCGAGCCTGATGTCGTGGTTATCTATTCCAATACCTCCCAGTTGAGAAATTTGCTGATGCCGTCTCATTTCATCAGTGAGGAGGCAAAGGTTAACTACCACTTTTTCCCCCCGGCCTGCGCTTATCAGATTGTGCCCGTAATGGCGGACGGCCAGCTTATGGTTACCCTGCCCGACCCCGGCGATTATACCCGGGCGCTGGCCGGAGAAGACGAAATTATCCTCTCCGTACCGAAGGATAAAATCGGGATGCTGGTAGAGGGAGTCAGGCAAATGGAACAGGGGGATTTCGGGTATGCCCGTGCCGGTATGTATATGCAGCACGATTTCCCCCAGCCCCCGATGTATCAGACGCTGTTTAAGCGGTGGGGACTGTATGAGGAAGAGAAAAAGTAAGTAGCTGATGCTTGAATATGTTATGAAGTAGGCTCTCTAGCGCAGGCGGTTGACCGCCATGTAGATGCCGATGCCGATGCCTACCAGGTCGAAGATTATCCACAATGGGCTGAGGGAGACGCTCCCGAAAGTAAAGATATTCACCAGGTAGGCTATCACCACGGCCAGGCTACCTATCACTGCCAGCCACGGGCTCCTCTTCTTGTTTACCGAGCGACTGACCACTTCGCCGATGGCGTAACCGGCACCGGCCGCCAGTATCAAACTGAAGAAACCGAAGAAAAAGGAAATCAAAAAGCTGTCTATTATCCCCCACACCACCCCGATGACTATGGCCATCCCCAGCGCCGCCCCCGCCGCCCTGAGGTAGTATGCGCCGGAGACACGGTAGGTGGGCAGTTTGTAGAGTTTGGCGCACTCCCGGCACCTGGCTCCCACCGGCGTCTGCACCATGCACCTGGGGCATATCGGCTTGCCGCATTTTCCGCACCTGAGGACCGTCTCTATATCCGGGTGCGTGGCGCATTTCATTGTTTCCGGCTCGGTCATTCCTTTTTTTCCTTTTTGGGAATGTGTTTCCGGTGGACCCAGGTGGTCCTATCGCCGATATCACGGTCGAAAAGAAGTCGATTTAAGAGCAGATGACCCATCCCGATATTCCTGGCCTCTATCGCCGACTGTGCGGTGAGTCGCTTGATAATTATTATTAGCGCCATAGCCAGAAACCCCATGGTTACCGACAGGGGTTCCCGGGAAATCGCGCTGGTTATGGGCAGTATTACCATCGCCACGAATATTGGTACCGGTGACCGGCGTGTGATGGTGATGACTGCAGCGCCGACAGCAAAGAAGGCTATAGTCGCCCAGGGCGTTATATCATTTATCAAAGGCAGTATGATGATTATACCCAGGCTTGTCGCAACTCCACGGCCCCCATAGAAGCGGAGAAAGACCGGCCAGTTGTGCCCGACGACCGCCGCCAGGCCGACTGCCAGCTGCTGTCCGGCATCCAGCCCTAATTTCAAGGCTATTAATACCATCAACATACCTTTGAAAAAATCGAAGATACCCACTATCAGGCCGAGTTTCCGGGAGGTCGTCCGCCACAGGTTGCCGCCCCCCACCTGCTGGGTGCCGTCTTTCCTGAGGTCTATCCCGCGTGCCCTGGCTACCAGGTATGAGGATGGCACCGAACCGAGGAGATAAGAACATATAATCAATACAATCCAGATAGTCATGAAGCTCCTTCAAAGGGCAATATTATTTACTGATTCGCCTGTTTCAATGCCTGTTTACCGGCCATGGCGATGAGCCGTTCCGCCGCTTCCAGCGGTACCTCTACCCCGCCGAGCATGACTTCATTGCTGTCACCGATTCCATGATAGTCGGTGCCTCCGGTGGCGATGAGTCCGTACCTTTCCGCCAGACCGAGCGTTGACTCGGTTTGTTCGGCGGTGTTGTCCTTGTAATAGACCTCGACGCCGACCAGCCCGACTGCTTTAAGCTTTTTTATCATGGACTCCGGGTTATTGACGGTGAACGGGTGCGCCAGCACGGGCAGCCCCCGCGAACGCAATATCAGTTCTACCGCTTCTTCCGGCGTCATCTTCTCGCGCTCGACGTAAGCCAGGCCACCGTGTCCGATGTATTTATCAAAGGCCTCTTCAAATGTGGCGATATAACCCTTTTCCAGCATCGCCCGGGCAATGTGCGGTCGCCCGATGGAGCCATCGCCGGCTATTTCCTGCACCCGCTGCCAGTCGATATCGATTCCCATAGCGCCCAGCTTGGAGACCATCCCCCGCGCCCTTCCCTGCCGCGAATTTCGGAACCTCTCCAGGGCTGCTCCCAGTTCCCGGCTGGTATAGTCGATGAAGTAACCCAGGACATGGGCTTCGCCATCGGCTAAATCGGTGCTGATTTCGACGCCGGGGATGAGCCTTAGTTCGGGGAAATTTTTGACGGCCTCCAGCGCCGGGGTTATTCCGTCCACGGAATCGTGGTCGGTCAGGGCGATGACCTTCAATCCGAGCTCAGCCGCCTTGCTGACGAGGGTTTCAGGACTCAACTTACCGTCGGAGGCGGTCGAGTGAATGTGCAGGTCGACCCCGCTCACGGCTCTGTCATCTCCCTTTGAATGCGCTCGATGCCGGTGGCCCTGCCGCTGGTTTCATCTACCTCCACCAGAACGGCGTTGAGAACCGGCTTTCCCTTGCCTACCGAAAGGTGATGGGGCATCATCGTCAGGAAACGCTGGATGACGGCCTCGGCATCGTCGCCGATAATCGAATCTTCCGGCCCGGTCATGCCGATATCGGTGACGTAAGCAGTGCCTCCCGGCAGTATCTTCGTATCGATGGTGCCGACGTGGGTGTGAGTACCGAGCACGGCGCTGACTCGCCCGTCCAGGTAGTGTCCCAGGGCTACCTTCTCCGAGGTGGCTTCGGCATGAAAGTCCACGATAATAACCTTCGGTTTGGGGTCGAGTTCTTCCAGCAGTTTGTCCATAGCCCGGAAGGGGCAGTCGAGGCTGTTCATGAAGACCCGACCCATCAGGTTCACCACCAGGGTCTTGCCGGCAAGCAGATAGCCCCGCCCCGGCACCCCGGATGGATAGTTCAACGGACGCAGGATGGGCATGTCGGCATCAAGGTGGGGAATAATTTCTTTCTGGGCCCATATGTGATTGCCGGATGTGAGCATATCGATACCGTCGCCCAGCAATTCCCGCGCCGTGTTTACGGTCAGGCCGAAACCCCCGGCGGTATTCTCGCCGTTGGCGATTACTAGGTCGATACTGTATTGCTTACGCAGGCTACGTACAAATTTATGTACGGCCTGCCGTCCCGGCCGACCAATTATATCGCCTATGGCTAATATTTTCATCTTTAATTACATGTCATTGCGAGTCCTTCAACTGAAGGACGAAGCAATCTCTATCACCGGTTTTGGAGATTGCCTCATCGTCCCGACAGGTCGGAACTCCTCGCAATGACGGTCCACCTTATTTGGCATAGTCAACAGCACGGGTCTCCCTGATGACGGTGACCTTTATCTGCCCCGGGTAGTTGAGGCTCTCTTCAACCTTCTTCACGATGTCTCGCGCCAGTCTCATGGCTCCCAGGTCATCGATGGTTTCCGGCTTGACCAGGATGCGTACTTCACGCCCCGCCTGGATGGCAAAGGACTTCTCGACTCCATTGAAGCTGTCGGCAATATCCTCCAGAGCTTTGAGTCGTTTCAGGTAGCTTTCCAGCGACTCCCGCCGCGCGCCGGGTCGGGCGCTGCTGATAGCGTCGGCCGCCGAGGCGATGTAGCCCCAGATACTGGTATCGCTGGTCTCCAGGTGGTGCTCGGCAACGCCCAGAAGCACCTCGGGCGATTTTTCCCACTGCTTCACGAGGTCGGCACCGATGGCGGCATGGGTTCCTTCCACCTCGCGGTCCACGGCTTTGCCGATATCATGCAGCAGTCCGACCTTCTTGGCGATAGTAACATTAGCCCCGAGTTCTGCGGCAATCATACCGGCCATGTAAGCGACTTCTCGGCTGTGTTCCAGGGCGTTCTGACCGTAGCTGGTGCGGAACTTGAGACGACCCAGCAGCTTTATCAGCTCGGGGTGCAGCTGCACTCCCAGCTGGAGGGCTGCCTGCTCGCCGGCGTTCTGGATATCGGCGTCCACTTCTTCTCTAGCCTTGTTGGCCATCTCTTCAATGCGTGCCGGATGAATGCGGCCGTCAAGAATAAGTCGGTTCAAGGCGACGCGGGCGATTTCCCGGCGGACGGGGTCGAAGCTGGATATCGTTACCGCCTCCGGGGTATCGTCGATAATAAGGTCGACGCCGGTGGCCTGCTCCAGTGCCCGGATGTTACGCCCCTCCCGGCCGATGAGCCTCCCCTTCATTTCATCATTGGGAAGGGGGACTACCGAAACCGTGGTCTCCGCAACTATTTCCGAGGCGCTGCGCTGTATGGCCGATGCCAGTATCTCCTGGGATATTTCGTCGGCCCCTTCTTTCAATTTGCTTTCCCACTGGTGGAGGCGCCTGGAGGCTTCCTGCTGCATCTCGACCTCCATAGCGTCGAGGAGTGTCTGCTTTGCCTCTGTGCTGGACATTCCGGAAATGAGTTCCAGCTGCTTTAATTGCTTGTCCTTGAGCTCTCCGAGCTGGCTCCGGGTCGATTCTATTTCCTTTTCTTTGTTGGTCATATTGCGGTCGCGCTGTTCGACACCTTCCAGCTTGCGGTCCAGGGTCTCCTGTTTTTGATTAAGTCTGTTTTCCTGGCGCTGCAGTTCGGAGCGTCGTTCGCGGTAGTCGCTGTCCGCCGAGCCCTTGATGCGCTTGGCTTCTTCCTGGGTTTCTTGCAGTATATCCTTGGCTTCGTTCCTGGCTTCAGCTACCATCTTGGCAGCTTTTCTCTCGGCAATGCGCAGTTGGCGGTTGAAGATGAGACGCCGGGAAAGAAAAGCCGCCATGCCGCCCAGTACGACACCAATGATAAAAATGAAGAAGAGGGCTACTAATTCAATAGTGCCTAATACCATTTTGACCTCCCTCCTTTCTTTATTGAATAATTATCAATATTTAGCTATTTACCGGGTATACCCGCAGGTTTTATATACAAAATCAATATAGTTTATTTGGTAACACCCCCGTACTCTTTCCAGACCCTGGCTACCGTCTCGTTGATGATGTCATAGCCGAAGCCCCTCCGCCCCAGGTGTTCGCCCAGCCGTCGGCGAAAGACCTGGTAGTCAGACGGGGACAGGCGGCGGGCTTTATTTAGGGCCGCCCGGTAAGCGCTGTCACTATCATCCACGTCGCTGATGACCTGTTCGATGGTATCGCTGTCCAGCCCCTTTAGTTGCAGTTCCAGCTTCGTCAGCCGCCGACTGCGGGGACTGAATGACTCCCGGTTATCTTTCCAGAAC